>JBBRGM010000103.1:0-11643 GCA_038240725.1 Burkholderiales bacterium
CGATCACCGCCGCGATATTAGCGACGCCGCCCCAGGCGTGCTCGCGGCCATACGCCTTTATGATGGCGTCGGTTGCGACGACACCGTTTTGCAACGACACGACCGCGGTGTTCGGCCCGACCAGCGGTTTGGCGTCGCGCAGTGCATCGTCGGTCGACCACAGCTTCACGGCAATCATCACGACATCGACTGGGCCGATGCTCGCGGGATTGTCCGTCGCAGCCGCAGGTTGCACCGCGATGTCGCCGTTTGCGCTGTACACGCGCAGACCCGCTGTGCGGATCGCTTTCAAATGCTCGCCGCGCGCGATGAAATGGACTTCTTCGCCGCTGACGGCGAGCTTGCCGCCGAAATATCCACCGACCCCGCCGGTACCCACCACTGCGATCTTCATGCTGCCTAATGCCTCCCGAGAAATATCGCCAAAAAATATCCCAAAAATATCCCCAAAAATATCCGATGAATGCAGAGAAACTTCCGGCGTGCATCGGAAAAAATGCAGGACGCAATGGTAACGGCTTCACCGATCGCGCGCAGCCAGCCTTGAAAAGCACGCTGCGATGGCCTAGCCTTAGTCCTTTCGTTGCCTCCTGCCGCACTCCATGAATATTCAACAGCGTCCACCGGCCGCGGATTTGTCTGCTGGTCATTTTCCGCAAAGCGAAGCTCAGGTGCCGCGATCCACACACGTTGCGGCGGCTCGCATGGCCGACATCGAACCGTTCCATGTCATGCAGCTGATCGCGCGAGCGCGCGCGCTCGAAGCCGAGGGCCGTACGATCGTCAACATGGTGGTCGGCGAGCCGGATTTTGCGATCGCGCCACTGATCAAACAGGCGGCGATGCGCCTGCTGGAAACCGGGCGGCTGAGCTATACGCCCGCGCTGGGCATCGTGTCGCTGCGACAAGCGATCTCGGCGTGGTATCGCACACGCTACAAGCTCGACGTGCCGGCATCTCGCATCGCGGTTACCACCGGCTCGTCCGGCGCGCTGCTACTAACTATGGGCGTGCTGTTGAATCCCGGCGATCAAGTGTTGCTGGCGGATCCGGGCTATCCGTGCAATCGCCACTTCGTGCGCGCCATGGAAGGCGATCCGGTCGGCATCGCGGTCGGCCCCGAGTCGGTTTATCAGCTGACGGCGGAACTGGTCGAGCGACACTGGGGTCCGCGCACGCGGGCGGTGCTGGTTTGCTCGCCGTCGAATCCCACCGGCACAACGATCGCACCGAAAGATTTCGAACGGCTCAACGCGACGGTTCGCGCCAAAGGCGGTGTCCTGATCTCCGATGAGATCTACCACGGCCTGACCTATGGCGAAGAAGAGGCGGTGAGCGCTCTGGCGTTCGGGGACGACGCTTTCATCATCAATAGTTTCTCCAAATACTTCGGCATGACCGGCTTTCGCCTAGGCTGGGTAGTCATGCCCGAAGCGTACGTCGGCGACCTCGACAAACTGGCCGGTAATCTTTTCATCTCGCCGCCCGATATCGCGCAGCACGCGGCGCTGGCCGCGTTCGAGCCTGCGACTATCGAAGTTCTCGAGCAGCATCGCGCCCTGTATCGCGCGCAGCGCGATTTTCTGGTGCCGGCGCTCGAGTCGCTCGGTTTTGATATCCCGGTGTATCCCGACGGCGCATTCTACGTTTACGCAAACTGCAGCCGATTCACCAACGACAGCTACGCGTTCTGCTGGGATATTTTGGAGCGCGCGGGCATCGCGATCACGCCGGGGCTGGACTTCGGCGACAACGATCCGCACCATCATGTCCGCTTTTCCTACCCGAAGCCGGTTCCGATTCTGGAGGAAGGCGTGCGCCGCCTGCGCACGTACCTCGCGGATCGGGCGAAGGGATGACGCAACCGCATTTCATGACCGGGCTCGAGCAGCGCACGTTGCGCGTCAACGGCATTCGCATGAACGTCTGGATCGGTGGCGACGGTCCGCCGGTGGTGCTGTTGCACGGCTATCCGCAAACCGCACAGATGTGGCGCAAAGTTGCGCCGCAACTGGCCGAACGTTTCACCGTGGTATGTCCCGACTTGCGCGGCTACGGCGATTCGGACAAACCGCGCGATGGCTACGATAAGCGCACGATGGCGAGCGACATTCACGCGGTGATGGAATCGCTCGGCTTCAAACGCTACGCTGTCGTCGGCCACGATCGCGGCGCGCGCGTCGCGCACCGGCTTGCGCTCGACCATTCCGATACAATTACTCGACTGTGTGTGCTCGATATCGTGCCGACGCACACGGTGTTTTCCGAGACTGGCCGTGCGCTCGCCGCGGCCTATTGGCACTGGTTCTTTTTTCAAACGCCCGATCTGCCGGAAATTATGTTGAATGCCGCACCCGAAGCGTTTCTGCGCCACATGTTCAGAGCGCTCACGTTTCGCGCCGGTGCAATCGAAGAGCCGATGGTGCAAGAATATCTGCGTGCGTTTACCTTGCCGGGAACGATCCGCGCAGGATTGGAAGACTACCGTGCTGCGGCCACGCGCGATTTCGACGACGATGAGCGCGATCTCGGCGCGCGGTTGCGCTGTCCGATGCTCGCGATCTGGGGCGAGTTCGGCAAGATGCATACGCTGTTCGACGTAGTCGCGACGTGGCGTGAGAAAGCGCTCGACGTCAGCGGCAGCGCGCTTCCATGCGGCCACTTCATTCCGGAGGAAGCACCGGAGGAATTGCTGGCGGAGCTACGGCCGTTTTTATCAGCTTGAGCGGCGTACGCAACCGGACCGAACCGGTTGCGTAGAAGGTAGAAGGTTGCGTAGAAGGTAGAAGACGGTCTTAATTGCAAGGCGGCGGCGCTGGCCGTTCGATTTAGCACGGGCGCGCCATGTTTCTCGAACGCGAATTCGATCATAGCTTCACCTGTTCTCAGGAGGTCCAGTTGAAAACAGTGCACTTGGCGATCTTGCTGTCGCTTGCCGTGCCGGTTGCGGCACTGGCGGAAGAGCCGCAGGAGCAGACGTTCACGAAAGTCGAGCCGGGCGCCGACGTCGTCGATCCGAGCAAACTGATTCCGTTGCTGGAGCGCGGCGATCCGCGCGCGATGAATAACATCGGCTTGCTGTGGGCGCACGGCATCGGCACGCAGGCGCCGAACTACGATGAAGCGCTGCGCTGGTGGAAAGACGCCGCACGGCGAGGCTACGTCGTTTCGATGAACAACATCGGACTGCTGTACGCCAATGGCCAAGGTGTCGCGCAGGATTACACGCAGGCGCTCAAGTGGTGGCAGATGTCTGCGGAGCGCGGCAATGCGTGGGCGATGAACAGCGTCGGCGACTTGTACGAGAACGGTCAGGGCACCGAGCAGAATTTGCTAACCGCACTGGATTGGTATCAACGCGCGGCGCAGGCCGGCGATGGTCTCGCGATGTACAACATCGCCGCCATGTACGAAACGGGCCATGGCGTTGAAGTCGATCTGAAAGCGGCCTACGACTGGTATAACCGGGCTGCCGACAAAGGCATCGCCAGCGCGATGCATAATCTCGGGAAGATGCTGGAGCAAGGACGCGGGCTGCCGGCCGATCGTGCCGAGGCAATCGCATGGCTCAGCGTCGCGCAGATTTACTTCACGCCGGAAGACAAGGACGAAGTGCAGGCGAACGTAGCCGATCTGGAAAAACTCGCACCCACGTTGAACGACGTCGAGCAGGCGCGCGCGGTGGAGATCGAGAAGAATCTGGCGAGCCGCATCGAAGAGCGTCGCAAAGCGGAACCGCTCAAGCCGGGCCCCGGCGAAAGCGAAACCTGATCGTCGATGGCGACGCGCTGCTGCCGGCTCGATCCTTAGCGCGTCTCTCGCATTGGAGGTAGTGCATCGTTTTAGCGCCAACAGGCTTATGATGTTGGTGCTAAAGTTTCTATTCCAGTTCACCGGCCTCTAGCCTTTACTCTTTCTAGCCCGCTCATGGTTCACCTGACTAATGGAGATGCAGCCGTCGCAGTGCTTCGCGCCGCGGAGCTTGCCGGTAGTTTTCTCCCCTGGCGCGATGTATTGCACGAAGGTCCGATCCCCGCCGATTTGGAATTGGACGATCTCTCGCGTTTGCGTGCAGAGTTCATCACCGCTTGCGGCTGGGGACGCCCTGAAGATACGCTGCGGCAATTCCAGACGCGCGATGCAGCGTTGCGCGCATCGTCTGCGGAAGACGAAGTGGTGCTGTGGTTCGAATCCGATCTCTACGATCAATTGCAGCTGTGTCAGGTCCTGGCGTGGTATCACGCACAATCGTCCAAGCCGGCTCGCTTGTCGCGCATATCCGTCGACAAGGATCCTGAAGACGGTCAGTTTCGCGGACTCGGTGCAACCAAGCCCGAACGTATTCGCGCGCTGTTCGAGTCGCGCACGCCGGTCACTCCGGAGCAACTTGCTACGGGTGCGCGTGCATGGGACGCGCTGCGTCTGCCCGAACCCACCGCGCTCGATGCCTTGCGGCGTGCTGGTACACCGGCACTTCCCGAGCTGGCACCGGCATTGGAGCGTTTGCTGTCTGAGCTGCCTGCGGAGCAGAACGGCCTGTCCCGTACGGAACAGACGGCGCTCACCGCAGTCATCGAAGGTGCACGCGCGCCGGCGGAGATCTTTGTCGCCGTTCACACGAAAGAAGACCGTCCGTTCATGGGCGACTGGTCGTTCTGGCGCGTGCTGGCGCGACTCGCAACCGGCGCAAAGCCGCTGATGGAACTCGCCAGCGGCGCGCGCCCACGATTTCCCCCGGAAGTTCCTGCCGCTGCGGCGTTCGGTGCGCAGCGCTTCCGCTTGACGCAGACCGGCCGCGATGTTCAGGCCGCTCGCGTCGATGCGGTTGCAACCAACGGCATAGATCGTTGGGTGGGTGGCACTCATTTGCGCCAAGACGGTAGAGTTTGGCGCTGGAATGGTGCGGCGGGAAAGCTGGTACCACCGAAGTAGAAGCCAATACCTCCCGATTCGCACCTACCGCGCATGCGTTGCGGCCGAAAATCCTCGGTTGCGACTGGGTAGTTCGCCGGCATGCAAAATGCATGGAAGCGTATAAGACCCCCACACGCGGGGCAACACAAAAGGCGGAGGGGATTACTGGCGAGGTCTCTTATGTCTTGTGTTTTGCGTTGTTTCTGTCTAGTCGCTGCCTTCGCGATGTTCGCTCCACTGGCGCGAGCGATCGAGCCAAAACCTATCAATGCCTACGGCGCCAATAACGCCGCGCCGTCGCAAGACTGGAAGCTCGCAAACGCATTCGATACCAGTCCGGCCACCTCTCTCGATCAAGTCGTCAAGCAGCTCAGTCTCGCGATCGACCGCCTGTCTCCGCATCGGATTCCGCACGACCCGGTAAGCATTCATCGCATCACCCACGCGCAGCTCGAGACCTACGTGTGCGAGGCCAACTGCGCGATCAAAGCGTGGTACAAGCCCGGCGAAGGTATCTTCCTCGACGACACGTTGAAGCCGGAAACCAACATCTTCGATCGCTCGATTTTATTGCACGAACTCGTGCATTATTTTCAAGACGCGTCTGGTTATTACCGCGACGCCGCACCGTGCGATCGCTGGGTTGCTCGCGAGCTCGACGCCTACGAAGTGCAAAACCGCTATCTGGGTACGATCGGCCATCCGCGGCGCGTTGCATACGCTGGCACCAACTGTCATTCGCATGCGACGGCTGAAGACGGCATCATTCGGCGTCAGGTCTTCAACGGCACCACGCGGGATGTAGATCTCGACGATTGAGGCCAATCACTCGCTAACCAAAACGCCCCCGCCGGGGGCGTTTTGGTTTTGCGCTGGCGCAGCGCGGCGCCGCGGCGGATCGCCCGCGTTCTCCCACCAGTCATTCGATAAGGCTATCAATCGACCGCGCAAAGCATATTGGACGCGCTCGTCGCATGCTGAAAGAATCGCGGTTATCGACTGGAGGAATCAGATGAGCCGCCCCGAACCAACGCCATTCAGCGTCAACGTCCCGCAAGACACGCTTACCGACCTTCGTACCCGACTTGCCAACGTTCGCTGGCCGGACGAGCCGCCGCTGGAGCCGTGGTCCTCTGGAACCAGCCTCGCCTACATGAAGGAATTGGTAGCCTATTGGCACGATCAATTCGACTGGCGCGTTCAAGAAAAGACGTTGAACTCGTTTGCCCAATTCAAGGTGCCGCTCGCAGGTATCGACGTGCATTTCATCCACGAGCGGGGCATAGGTCCGAAACCGATACCGCTGTTACTCTCGCACGGTTGGCCGGGCTCAGTGTTCGAATTCCACAAGATCATTCCCATGCTGACCGACCCGGCGCGATTCGGCGGCGACCCGGCAGACGCGTTTACCGTCGTCGCGCCGTCGTTGCCTGGTTACGGTTTCTCGTTTAAACCGGGCCAGCCACGGTTCAGCGTCGAGCAGATAGCGGATATTTTTGCCGCCCTGATGACCGACGTGCTGCACTACCCGAAATTCGCCGCGCAAGGTGGCGACTGGGGTGCATTCGTCACGTCGCGGCTCGGCTTGCAGTATGCCGAACGCCTGTTCGGCATTCACATCAATCTGCTCGCCGTGCGGCGGGATCCGGCGATGCTGGCCAATCCCACCGCCGAGGAGCTGGCGTATCTGGAACAACTCAAGTACTGGATGAAAGAGGAGACCGGCTACGCGTCGATTCAAGGCACCAAGCCGCAGACGCTCGCGTTCGGGTTATCCGATTCGCCCGTCGGGCTCGCGGCGTGGCTGATCGAGAAATTCCGCAAATGGAGCGATTGCGGCGGGGACGTCGAATCGGTCTTTAGCAAAGATGAGCTGCTCACCAACATCACGCTCTACTGGGTGACCGGCGCGATAGGCTCGTCGTTCTGGCCGTATTACGCGCGTATGCACGGACCCTGGCCGATCCCCGAGGGGTCGTATATCTCGGTGCCGACCGGCTACGTGGAATTTCCTGCCGAGATTTTGCGGCCGCCGCGGTCGGTCGCGGAGAGGATGTATAACATCCAGCGCTGGAGCAAAAAAGACCAAGGCGGACACTTCGCTGCGCTGGAGCAGCCCGCCGTGCTCGCCTCGGAGATTCGCGAGTTCTTCCGGCCGCTGCGGCAGGGCTAGCGCGCTCGCGCAGCGCGCGCGTGAATTTCGAGCGCGGGGTAGTGCAACGCGACGCCGCTCAGGCGTCGCGCCCATCGAGAATGAGCGACCCGCTGATGCGGCGGATCGCGCGAGGCCCACACCCGAGAGCAGAACGATTGAGCACAAGGCAATCGACGCCGGCAGGCAGCGCCTTCACCACGGCTGCGAGGGTGATGTCCGTCACGCATTTCATCGCAGAGAACTCGACGACCAGAACGTACGCCGGAACGCTTTGCAGGTAGCGCACGCGACGCTGCGCCAGCCATGCGCGCTGCACGGGCTGATCGGATAGGCCGGCGAGCCAGCGTCCCAGTTGCACTTGCGACAGACCGTGCGCCAGCAGCATGTCGCGGCGCTTGAATGTGCGCCGCTCAGCGGTTGCCAGAAAACGCTCGCGCGCGACGATCGACAGCATGTGCCGATACTTATCGCAGCGTCCGAGCTGATTGCGCCCGTAGAAGAAACTGTAAAGAAGCTGCGAGCCCGGCTCGCGCGCGGTTTCGTCGAGCTGCATGGCGCGCTCGACGTCCACCACCCCGCGTTCCTGATTGTCTTCCAGCAAGATGCGACCACGCGCGTAGCAGGCCGCTGCGTGTTGCGGATAACGTTCGAGCAGCGTATCGAGTAAGACGAGCGCCGCACGACTGCCGCGAAGCGTTTCTACTGCGCAAGCATAGTCCCACTGCTCGTCGCCATTCAGGCGGCCGCCAGCGGCTGCGATCGCTTCGTAGCGGCTGAGTTTCTCGCCGGTCTCACGTAAAAATACGTGCCGCTCCTTCCAGGGCGTAGCGATCGATTCTTTCCAGACCGCATCGAACTCGCTCATAAGCTGACTGCGTTTGTCCCTCAGCAGCACATGCGCGGCAGAGAGCTGGAACGACAACGGGATGTTTGGACGCACGCCGAGCGCGCCCAGCCGATCTTTGAGGGACGGATGCGTGTCGTTGAGGTTGGTTTCACGCGCAAGCGCTGAGGCGAGCGCGGCCGCCGAGTGTTGCGCCGGTATCGCGCGCAGGGCGGCGACGTAATCCGTGAACGGTTGCGGCGGCGGATCGGCTTGCATCTGCGCGCGTGCATAGAACTCGCCCCAGATGCGCGTCTCGATGTATTCGCTGCGCGCGTATACCGCGGCCAGCGCATCGCCCGCATCGGCGCGGCTGGTGACGCGGGCGCTTTCGCGATCGGCTTCGTATTCGTTAGCGCGAGCAAGCACGAAGCTGTACGCGTTGAACTGCGGTGCGTACCAATCGAAGAAACGGGTCAGCACGCGTGTAAGGGCACTGCGACGCGGTGGCAGCCCTTCCAGGATCCGATACCACGTCTCGCGAATGCGATAGATCCAGTTGCCGAAGTGCGCGTGATTTTGCGCGAGATGTCCGAACTCATGCGCCAGCACGGCCCGCACTTGATAAGGCGGCAGACAGGCGAGCAGCGGTAGGCCGATGATGAGATAGCGCTTCGGCCATCCCAGCATGCCCAGCCGGGGAATCTGCACGACCGCCGCATTAAAATCCGGTGTGAGAAGAACTTCGTGCACGGCTTCCGCGTTCACTGTGCTGCGGACCTGCTCGATCTCGGCAAACAGCGCGGGAACCTCAGCGGCTGTGACGCGTCTGCCCTGTGGAGCGGGCAGGCGAAACCACAGTGCTCGCGCAAGCAGATAAGCCAGACCAAGCGGCAGCAGGGCGAGCTTGAGCAGCGTCATGCTTTTCGCGGTCAATAGCAGACCAACCATGAACAGCCCGCAACCGACCGCGATGAGCAGCAACAGCACGACGTAGCCGATCCCGACCGCTGCCAGCAGGGACAGCTGCAGCTTATACAGGCGCGGATTGGATGCTGCGGTGGCTTCTGCGCGCGCGATCAGCTCAGCATATTGCTCTAGTCCTTGCATCGGTTTGGGCTATAGGACTCGCATATCGATTGAAGCGTCTGTTCACTGCCTTGGCAAGGCCGCGTATACCGAAAGGCAGATAGCGGCAAAACACGGGGTGCGGACAATGAACATCGTCTGAGAAACGCAAAGCTGAACGCGTTTCTGCCCATCTCCTCCCTGAGTAAGGGTTTGCGCCCCGCCCACGCGGGGCGTCTTTTTTTCCGCCAGCCGCTCGCGCACTCGATCCGCCGCCCACCCGCCCCGCAGACCGCAGAAGGCTAAATGCGGAACTGCCCCGCTGATGCATTCAGCGCGGCGGCAAGATCCCTCACCTGGGTGGCGAGCGAGGACACCTCGGCGGCGGCCGCGCTGCTCGATTCCGCGCTCTGAGACACCCCTTCCAGCGACCGGGAAATCGACTGAACTGCCGACCGCTGTTCAATGAGCGCTTCGCTCACTTCGGTGATCATGCGTGCGGTACGCCCCGCGTCCTCTTCGATCTTGATGATCACGGACTCGGCTTCTTTTGCGCCGGCCTGACTGGCATCGGTCACCGACGTCATGTCTTGAATCGACGCTTCGACGCTCGCGGTATCCGCCATCACTCTCTCGGTCAACGAAAAGATCTCACGCGTCGCCCCGTCGACCTTCTCGGCGAGCTTGCGGACTTCATCGGACACAACGGCGAAACCGCGCCCCGCTTCGCCGGCGCGCGCAGCTTCGATAGCGGCGTTCAGGGCGAGCAGGTTGGTCTGACCGGCAATGTCTTTGATCGTGGTCGTCAGTTTCTCGATATCCGCGACTCGCGCGGAGAGCTCGCGGACCGAATGCACTGTGGCTCGCGTCGATTGCACGATCCGGGCGATATCCGCTGTGGTGGTCGCGACGATAGCCGCGCCGGTCTGTGCGCGCACGCGGGAACTCTCGGCGGCCGTCTTCACATCCGCGGCGTGCTCGGCGATGGTGTCGACCGATGTACTAAGCTCCTCGACTGCTGATGCGACCGAGGCGCTCGCCTCGCTTTGGTCATTGACAGCAGCGTTCACGCTGGACGCAGCGCTTGCCAGCCGATTGGCAGCGCTGTCGGCGTCGGCTGCTTCGGATTTAGTAGTGCCGATCAAACGCGCCAGCCCGACTTGCATCTGACGCATCGCAGCCGCCATGCTGTTCTCGCCGCCGGCTTCGACGATGATTTCGGTTTTCAAATCGCCATTCGCCATTCGGCGCGCTGCCGCTGTCAGCTCGGCCGGCTCGTTGCCGAGACGACTCAGGATCGAACGGCCTACGAGACGGAAGAACAGCGCGGCAAGCAGTGCCGTACTGCCTAGAAGGACGAGGGCGACCGTGAGTGCGCGCGTACGAACGCGTTCCATGGCCTTCTGCTGATCATCGGCCAGCGTCGTCCCCAACTGAACGGTCTTATCCACTTCAGCGCGATGCGCGTCGTACAGAGCGCGGAGCTTGCTCAGGGACTGCTCAGCTTCGGTGCGATTGCCGGAGCGGATTGCAGCAACGAACGCGTGATCGAGCTCGCTGAAGAATGCTTGGCCAGTTTCCCGATGTTTACCGAGCAGGCTGATTTTCGCCTCGCTGTCCAGATCGTGATCGGCGGACCAGTAAGTCACGCGATCATCGAAGTCCTTGCGAAGCTGCGTGAGCCGGTCGAAATTCTGCGCTTGACGAGAAGCCGGACCATGGAGAAGGTCCATGGCGGTCATCTCGGCTTCGAGGACGTACATCGGCGGCGGGAGAATGTCCGCCACGAGATCCTTCGCCAGCCCTTGACGATTTGCGGTGGTCAGCGCGGAATCCAGTGCGAAGTGCGTTGCCATCGTGGCCAACGCCATCACGACGAGCAGAATCGTCAGCAGACTTGCGAGCAACGTTCGAACCTTGAGGTCGTTTAACTTCATGTAATTTGTTCTCCAGGACGCGGACCGTTAACGGCGCTCGAGAAGTGTTCTTGAGACGCCCGCGGGGCTAGCGAAGCAATGAGGACGAGCGTCGCAGAGTGCCGGCTGCGCCAAGCTGCGCCGCTCGCGGAAGTCTCGCTCGCTACGCTGATGGCATCGGTCGGGGCGCTGCACATCGACAGCACGAACGCAGGCGTCGCCTGAGCGCGTGTGCGGCTATCGAATAACTTCTGGCCGGGTGTGCAGTCGGGAGAAAGACCGAACGCTCAGCCGCGGCGGCCGAACGGGGAGACGATGAGGAGAATTTTTTGCAGCAAGGAGTAGCTGGACAGTCCCAAGCTCAGCCACTTGAACGCCCCGCCGCGTGCTCTGAGCACGGCCGACAAAGCCGTTGCGGCGATACCGATCAGCAGCGGCTTTCGCTTCATGCGCTCGACAAAGCCGACAACCCGATCGCCGGTTGCGGCGACTTTGCGGATCGCCACGCTGGCTTCCGCCAGGGCGGCTCGCTGCGCTTGCGCTTCTACAATCAGCGCGTCGCGACGCGCTGCCAGCGTTCGCAGTCGAGCGCTCACGAGGTGAGCTCGTCGTAGTCTTTGCGCAGTTCGCCCAGGCTCGCGGTGAACGGTTTGGGCTTGGCGTTGATCTGGCGGCTCGCCGCGATGCCGGCGATCAGCGCCAGCAGCACGAATGACGCAGCCACAAGTGAGGCCGCGAGCACGCGGTGATCGTCCCAGAAAACAATC
>JBBRGM010000104.1:0-11551 GCA_038240725.1 Burkholderiales bacterium
CGCCTACACCAGGAGGAGCGCACGCGGCCATCGGCCCAAATCACCCCGGTCCCTCTATAGAGACGACAGATTATTGGGTTGTGTCAGGTGCGGCGTCTGCATCGTTGCGCTCCTCGCCAAGGTACCTACCTTAGATTCGTCGCGATGCCTCGCATACATCCGCACCTGACGCAACGCGCGTCGCAAGACTTGTTCAGAGCTTCCCTAGGTGCGCGCGCTCGATCGGCGCGTTCCCGCGTTGCCTGGGCGCGCAGCAAACGACGACGATAGGAGGCAGGTATGAAACGACTGATGAGTATCGTGATCGCGGCAGGACTCGGACTGGACCTGAATGCGGCCGGCGCCGACGACATGAAAAGCTGCAAAGGTCTGACCGGCGCGGCCAAACAGAAATGCATGACCGAAGCCAAAGGCCACGCGCAGGATGCCGGGGCCGCAGGCCAGACGCAGAACCAGAGCGGACAGAGCACACGGCCGCCCGGCACGAATCAAACGGGGCAAGGCGAAGGCACCACGACACCTGGGTCGCAAAACACGCAAGGCGGACCTAACACAGCCGGATCGCCGAACGCGGCGCCGGGCACCGCGACCGGGCAGAGTACCGGCGGTAGTCAGCGCAAGACGCAGTAAATAATACGATGAGGTAATACAGAGGACGGACGCAATGTCCGTCCTTTTTTTTATCAGCGCACCTACTTCGACAGGACGTGACTGGTGGTAACGTCTGCAATCAGCTTGTCGCCATCGCCCACCACCGTGGTGCGCACCACACTGACCGTGCGGCCGCGTTTCACGAACGATGCTGTGGCCTTGAGCGTTCCCTCGGTTTGGTTGCCGAGAAAGTTGGCGTTCAACGATATCGCCAGCGGAAAGCCTTGCATGCCCGGCGTCATCTCGACCGGTCCGATGACCAGCATCGTCGCGGTAACATCGGCAAACCACAGCATCGCACCGGCATGCACGCCGCCGAAGGGATTCTTGATGCCGCTGCGAATCGGCATCTCGGCGACGACAAGCGCATCGGTGCGCTCGACGATCGAGAATTCGATCGACCCTTCTAGTTTCATGTTTGCTCCGTAATCGTATCGTTGCATCAAGCGGCTGCTATTGCGGCGAGCGACGCTACGGTTGCTCGGACCACTCGAGCGATGCCTCTGCGTCGGCCGACGCCGTTCCCATCTTCGCGCGAAAACTGCGTTCATCCGAACGCCGAAGCCGGCGGCTCACCTCGCGTCCGAGATTCATCTGAATCAGCGCGAACTGCGAGGTGTTGGTCTCGTAGATTTGAAAAAAACTGGCCGTCGAAATTTCAATAGCGGCGCACGCCATCGTCGCGCGCACCGAAGCACTGCGCGGAAACAGATCCATCAACGCCATCTCGCCGAAGCAATCGCCTTGCCGTAGACGGCCGAGGCGATGCTGGCGTCCATTCCAAAGCTTGAGAATCTCGATCTCACCGGTCTCGAGCACGAACATCGACTCAGCCTTGTCGTTCTCGCGGAAGAAATATTCGCCGGCAGACACCAGCACTTGTTCGGACGATTGCACGATGAATTCCAGCACGCCTGCCTGAATGCCGCCGAAGATCGGCATGTTCTGCAGCGCGAGCATCCGATTCGCTTGCATGTTCGACCTCCCATGTATGACTACCCACGTTCGATCTCGATGGCACCGCATCGAGTCGCACTTTAGCCGCGTTGCGCCTGCCGCACAATGCGGCTGCTGAGGTCACTTGTGCCGCCCTACGCTGATAGACTACTCACGTTATCGGCACCCCTATCGTTATCTCAACTTCCGCTCATACATCCCATGCGTATCGCCATCGGCGGCTTCCAGCACGAGACCAACACGTTTGCGCCAAGCAAAGCGACGTTCGCTGATTTTCTCAATGGCCGCGGCTGGCCGCCGCTCGCGCAGGGCGATGAAATTTTCGAGCGATCCGCCGGACGCAATGTGCCGATCGCCGGTGCCATCGAGCGCCTGCGCAAGGCCTCGCATACGCTGATTCCGACAGTGTGGGCCGGCACGAGCCCATCGGCGCACGTCACGCGCGATGCGTTCGAGCGCGTAACGGCCATGCTCATCGATCGATTGAAGGCGGCGGGCCGGGTAGACGCGGTCTATCTGGATTTGCACGGGGCAATGGTTGCCGAACATGTAGACGACGGCGAAGGCGAGTTGCTGGAACGCGTTCGCGCTGTGGTCGGCGATGAGATCCCCGTCGTCGTCAGTCTCGATCTGCATGCAAATCTCACGCGGCGCATGGCGCAGCATGCCGATGCGCTGATCGGCTATCGCACTTATCCGCACGTCGACATGGCGGAAACGGGCGAGCGCGCGGCGCATTTTTTGTTGGCTCGGCTGGCTGGGCTCGCGCGGCCGCACGTGGCAGTGCGCCGACTGCCTTTTCTGATCCCGCTGCAGACGCAATGCACGATGCTAGAACCGACGCAGACGATCTACGCGCGCATGGCAAAAATGGAAGGCGGTGAGATCAGCTCGATTTCATTTACGCCGGGCTTCCCCGCCGCAGACTTCCCCGAATGCGGCCCGGTTGCGATTGCCTACGGCGAATCGTCCGAAGCGGCGGCGAAGAGCGCGGAAGCATTGCGTGCAATGGTCGAGAGTTTCGAAAGCGAATTCGATACGCCGGTCTACCCGCCTGAAGACGGCGTGCGCCGCGCAATCGCCATCGCCAAGAACGCGACGCGGCCGGTCGTGATCGCCGATACGCAAGACAACCCCGGCGCCGGCGGCAACTCCGATACGACCGGCATGCTGCGTGCCCTGGTGGGCGCCAACGCGCAGCGCGCTGCAATCGGTCTCATCGTCGATCCGGCAGCAGCGCTCGCCGCACATTCCGTCGGGCAGGGACGCAGCATCGATCTCGCGCTCGGCGGCAAATCGAATATCGTCGGCGATGCGCCGTTTCAGGCGCGCTTCACGGTCGAGAAATTGTCGGACGGCAAATTCATGTGCAACGGACCGTTTTATCGCGGCGCGCGCATGAATCTCGGCCCGTCCGCGTGTTTGCGCATCGGCGGTGTGCGTGTCGTGCTTGCGTCCGACAAGCCGCAAATGGCGGATCAGGAAATGTATCGCTTCATCGGCATCGAGCCGACGCAGGAAGCGATTCTGGTGAACAAGAGCTCGGTGCATTTTCGCGCGGACTTCGCGCCGATCGCCGAGGAGATTCTGGTTTGCAAGGCGCCCGGCCCGATGCTCGCCGACACGTCCGATTTTCCGTGGAAGAATCTCGCGCCGGGCATTCGGCTGAAACCGAACGGCCGGCCGTTCACGCTCTAGCCGCCTGGCGAATGCAGACAGTGACCGGCGCCGCATGAATATCAATTGGCTCTACGCCTGGCTCGGCGTCTTCGCCGTACTGGGCGTCGCGGCATGGGGGCTGCGTTCTCTGCGTCGTCAGCAAGAGGCGCAGGACGCGGCGCGCCGAGCGCAGTTGTCTGCGGTACCGCAAGCTCCGGTCGTCGCTGCGCCGATAAACCTACCGCCTGCACCGAGTCCAGGCGCCGAGGCCCCGACGATTCACCCGCTGGCTCTGGCCAAGCAGCTTCATCATTTGTACGAATCCGTTTCGCATCCGGTCGATCTGCTGGGGCAGCCGCAGTTCGAGGAAGGGGTCGCGCTGTTTGCCGACCCCGCGGCGGACCTGGAGCAGGCGGTAACCTACGCGGTCGGCGCGAACGAGCAACTCGCGGCGATGGGTGCCGAGGCGCTCGCACGCCGCGGCGACAGCACGCCGGCCCTCGCGCGGGTCACGCGTCATCTCAGATTTGCCAACGTGTGGACCGCGTTCTTCATTCTGCGATTTATCGACGCGAAGGCGAAGCAAGATGCCGTCGCAAGCGTGCTGGCGCAGGTCCCGAACTGGTGGGCGCGCAACCCGCTGATGCCGCAGATCGTGAGCGACTTCATCGATTCGCGCATCGGAAAAGGCGAACGGATGGAGCTCGCGCCCGTGCTCGACGCTACGGCCGGTGTCGAGGCGCAAAGCGTGCTCGCTCTGCTGGATGCGCTCGCAACCGTGCATGTGGGAGCGCTGCGCGAAGCGGTTTCGAGCTGGCATCGCACGCACGTCGACGCAAAGTTTCTCGCCTCGATTGGACGCATGTACGACGCGGGCGATGCGACGATTGTGGTCGAGCACGAAACGCTGCGCGCTGCTCTGGACGTTGCGCTGCAGGCGTTGAGTAGAAGCTCGCCGCAGTCGATCTTGATCACCGGCGAGCCCGGCGTCGGCAAGTCCGCGCTGTTTCGCGCGCTGGCAACGCGGTTGCAGGCGCGCGGGTGGTCGATCTTCGACGCATCGGCGGCGGAAGTGCTCGCCGGCCAAGTGCATATCGGCGAGCTCGAACAGCGCGTGCAGCAGATGCTCGAACAGCTGGATACGCGCCGCCGCGTGCTGTGGCACGTCGCGCAGTTCCACGAGCTGTTCTACGCCGGCCGCCATCGCTTCAATCCGCAGGGCGTGCTGGATCTTTTTCTGCCCGCGGTCGAAGCTGGTCGCTTGTGCATCGTCGGTGAGATTCAGCCGGACGCGCTGCAGAAGCTGCTGCAGGCGCGTCCACGGCTGCGCTTTGCGTTCAAAGAAGTCCCGATGGAGACGCTCGCACCTGCAGGCGTACTTGCGGTCGCCGAGGAATTGGTGGCGCGCGAATTCGCGCCGCATCACCTGACGGTTGATACGGCGGTTCTGCGCGAAGCGATCGATCTCACGCGGCATTACCTGGGCAGTCGCGCACAACCTGGCAATTTGATCGAGCTGTTGCGTGTGACCAAGGCACGTCTCACGGCAACCGGACATGCGCCGGCGCCGATGAGCCGCGGCAATCTTCTCGCCAGCCTCGCGGAGCTCACCGGTCTGCCGCGCAGCGTGCTCGATGAGCAGGAAGGTTTGAATCCCAGCGCGCTCCGCGAATTTTTCCAGCAGCGTGTGATGGGACAGCCGGAGGCAGTCGACTGCCTGGTCGATCGCGTCGCGATGCTGAAGGCCGGGCTCACTGATCCGAACCGCCCGATCGGTGTGTTTTTATTTGCCGGACCCACAGGCACCGGCAAGACAGAGGTCGCGAAAACGCTCGCGGAGTTTTTGTTCGGCTCGCAGGAGCGCATGATCCGGCTCGACATGAGCGAGTTCCAAGAACAGCACTCGCTCATGCGCATCCTCGGCGGCAGCAGCGAAACCAGCGAAGTCGACTCGCTGGTACAGCGCATTCGCAACCAGCCGTTCGCGGTCGTGCTTCTCGACGAATTCGAAAAGGCGCATCCGCGCGTGTGGGATCTGTTTCTGCAGGTGTTCGACGACGGGCGTCTTACCGATGCGCAAGGCAACGTCGCCGATTTCCGCCACAGCATCATCGTGCTGACGTCCAACCTGGGCGCTACCGACAACCAAGGATCGAGCCTCGGCTTTACCCAGTCCGGCGTGCCGTTTACAGAAGCGCAGGTACTGCGCAGTATCGCCGCGACCTTTCGGCCCGAGTTCGTCAATCGCATCGATCGCGTCGTCGTGTTCCGTCCGCTGGCAAAAGCGGTCATGCGCAGCATTCTGAAGAAAGAGCTGAACAACGTTCTCCAGCGCAGAGGTTTTCGCAGCCGGGACTGGGCGGTCGAGTGGGAAGCGTCGGCGGTCGAGTTTCTGCTGGAAAAAGGTTTCACGCGCGATCAGGGTGCGCGTCCGCTGCGCCGTGCGATCGAGCAATATCTGCTCGCGCCGATTGCGATGACGATCGTCGAGAATCGGTTTCCCGAAGGCGATCAATTTCTGTTCGTGCGCAGCGATGCGACGCGCATTCAAGTCGAGTTCGTCGATCCCGATGCCGCCGAGCCCGCGGCACCGATCGCCGCAGCAGAATCCGCAACGGGTGTGCAATTATCGCAGCTCGCGCCGCTGATTCTCACACCGCGCGGCAACGATGAGGAGCGGCGGTTGCTGAGCGCCAAGTTCGCCGCGCTCGACGCGCGCTTTCAAGGCGAGGATTGGCTGGGCACGAAAGCGGTGTCGCTTGCCGAGATGAATCGCTCCGGCTTTTGGGGCGGGCGCGAGCGGCACGCCGTTCTGGCGAAGATCGAATTGATGGATCGCATGGAAGCCGGCTTCGGCACCGCGCGCTCGATCATGCGACGCCTCGACACGCTGGCGCAAAGTCGCTCAGTGTTATTACCGTCGCTGATCGCGAATCTTGCGCATCAGATCTATCTGCTGGAGTGCGCGCTGGCGGACATCGATGCAGCCTCCGGTTGCGATGTGTTCGTCAGTGTCGAGCCGGTTGCGACCGACACGGTTGCCACCGCAATCGATACCGGGTGGGTGCTGATCATCGCCGGGATGTATAAAGAGTGGGGACGCAAACGTCGCATGCACGTTCGCGTGCTGCGCGAACCCGACGGCAAGCCGGACGAAAATCAGCTCGCAGTGCTCGCAGTCAGCGGTTTCGGAGCGCATCACATCATGCAACGCGAGGCCGGATTGCATCTGCTGGAAACGCCGGCAGGCGAAGCCAATTTCAGCCGGCAGACCGCGCGCGTCCGTGTGGTGCCGCAGTCATCGCAGCCGAAGTCGGCACATCAAACGGACGGCGATGTGGCGCTCGCTGCATTGTCGGCGCAAGCGGGCTCCAGCGCCATCGTGCGTCGCTATCGTCGCGAACCCTCGCCACTGGTGCGCGACAGTCTCGCCGGTTGGCGCACCGGCCGCCTCGATCTGGTGATCGGCGGCGACTTCGATTTGATGACAACTTGACGGCGACGCGTCCGCACTGCAGTACATGCCGACAAATGTATTTCAGATCGGCATGACCTGCCGGCGTTATACTGCGTCGCAGCTCACCTGATAAAACGTCTCGCATCTGCGCCGCTATGAAAGCGATCGTCGTCGACCAGCCCGGTTCTCCCAATGTTCTGCAAATCCGCGCAATACCAAAACCCGCCGCGAGGCCGGGGTGGGTGCTCGTGCGCGTGAAAGCATTCGGATTGAATCGGTCCGAAATGTATACGCGGCAAGGCCATTCCGGTGCGGCGGTGAAATTTCCGCGCGTGCTCGGCATCGAATGTGTCGGCGTCGTCGAAGATCCGTCCGACTCGAATCTGACCAAAGGCGAAACGGTCGCATCGGTCATGGGCGGCATGGGGCGCGACTTCGACGGCGGTTACGCCGAGTACGCGCTGCTGCCGACCGCCCAGGTAATGCCGGTGCACACGCAGCTGCCGTGGCACGAGCTCGCCGCAATTCCGGAAACGTATCTAACCGCGTGGGGTTGTCTGCACGCCGCGATGGATATGCACGGCGCCGACAGCGTGCTCATTCGCGGTGGCACATCGTCGGTGGGAATGGCGGCCATCTCGCTCGCGAAGGATATGGGGCTCACCGTTGCGGCGACTACGCGCAGCGCGCCAAAGGCCGAGGCGCTGATGGCAATCGGCGCAGATCTCGTGATTATCGACACCGGCAGCATCGCAGCGGAAGTAAAGCGCACGTTCGACACCGGCGTCAACGGCGTGCTCGAGTTGATCGGAACGGTTACGCTACTCGATTCGCTGCGCTGTGTCGCACCTCGGGGCATCGTCTGCTTTGCAGGATTGCTCGGCAACGAGTGGGTGCTCGAGCGCTTCGAGCCGATCGCTGCGATTCCATCGACCGTCAGACTGACGACCTACACGACCCATACGGTCACCGCTGCGAATTCCACCGACGCTTTGCAGCGCATCGTTCGCAGCGTCGAAGCCAAACGGCTGCATCTCAATCTCGACCGCGTGTTCAAGTTCGACGAGATCGTTCAGGCGCACGAGCATATGGAAAACAACCGCGCCACCGGCAAGCTCGTTGTAATGGTGGATTGATCGATCGCCCTGCCCGCGGCGGCCGGTTGCTGCATCGAAGCGCTCGATAACGATTGCCGTCGCCGCATAAACGGCGCGTTACGAAAGAAACCCCGCCGCCAAGCCTGCCCTCTACAATGTCGCCTGCGGACTCCGATCCGCGTCCGGCGTGCTAGCATCGATGCTTATCGGTAGGCGCCTGACGGCAGCGCCCTTTTTCTTTACGGCGCCGTACCAATCCCCGGGGGACTTTTACGCTTGAATTCGTGCGTGAGCAGTGCGATGGTCGGTCTGAAAAACGCGTTGGCGAGTAGGCTGCTCGCAACGCGCCGGCATGCATCTACACAGCCCGGCAAATCCGCATTGCTCTGCGCTTTCGTTCTCGCCATCTCCAGCGCGACAGGCGCCGCAGCGGCCGACAAGATCAAGACCACGCCACTGAGCGAGCGCGTGATCTATCTGCACTACAACCACACCGGCGCGCCGTCGACGATCAGCCGCGACCAGGCGATTGCCGCCGGCGAGCACGCCGCGAAGGTCTGGCTCGCGTGCGATGACATCCGCTTCGTCATGTCCAGCGATTCGTTTGCCAAGCCGGGTGTGCGCGATGGGCAATACATCATCGGCTGGGGCGCGAAGATACCGACCGGCGCCGGTACCACAGACGATACGCTGAGCGCAGTGCTGCCGTACATCCGCGACGGCAAGATCATCGAGTTCGACATCATCTTGAATGCCAAAGCGGTCCGCACTGCGGACGACTTGGTCGGGACGCTCGTCTACAGCTTCGGGCGCGCGCTCGGTCTGCCGGATTCGACGCAAGCCGGATCGGTAATGCAGCAGAAAGCGGCATACACCGAATCGAGTCCCCGCCCGAGCAAGGCGGACATCAAGGCGTGCCTCGAGCTCTATCCCTGATCAAATAACGCTGCCGCCTTGGCGGTTACCGTCATTAAAAAAGCCTCGCGATAACTTGCGAGGCTTTTGCATCTCACGCGAAACAGCGCTCAAACATCGCCACCCGCGAACAAGCTTTTCTTCACGATCGCGTGCGTGCCCCAGTTGCCATCGACCACCTGCGTGATGCCGAAGTCGACCGCAACAGACATCAGCGATACCGCTTCATCTTCGCTCAAACCCTGCGTCGTCATCAGGAAATGGCGTATCTTCCGGAACGCATCGCGTAGCGCCAGATCGACAGACGACTTGCTGTAGATCTCCGACTGCGCTTTCGCGCCGAGATCGGCGAGGTAGTTCGGATAGCTGAAACCGTGCAGTACGAACTCGGTTTGCGTTTCCAGCAATGGATAGTTCAGGCTCTCCAGCGGGCCGCCTTTGAGCGCGGCTTTCTTGTGCAGGATGAGTTGGAACGTACCGGTCAGCGAGCATTCGATGGCGGTGCCGCACAGTTCCGAATCGCCTTGCGACGCGTGCGGATCGCCGGCGGATAGCAGCGCGCCCGGCACCGATACCGGGTAGTACATCGTCGCGCCTTTGCCGATGCGCCAGTTGTCGATGTTGCCGCCGGTGTAGCTCGGTGGAATCGAATCGACCATGTCGGCTTCCATCGGCGCCAGGCCCAGCGTGCCGAAGTGCGGACGGATCGGGACGCGCACGTTCTTCAAAATGCCCCAGTTCTCTTTGATCAAAGTGTGATCGACCGGCACGCCCGGATAATCGATGATCTTGTGGACGACGCCGAACGGGTCGGTCTGCGGCTCCCACTTGAAGTTGTACAACGCGCGCGCCCAATCGCGCTCGCCTTCGGTGTCCACTTCGTAGATCGTGATGACTTCGCGCTTCTTCGGCTCTTCGATCATGTCGTTGTAGTGGAATCCCCACCATGCCGCGGCATTACTGCCGAACGTTTTGCCGGGAAACTTCGGATTGGCGGATGGCCGCGGCTTTACGTCGAGGATACGCACTTCGAGCACGTCGCCCGGCTCCGCACCTTTCACTGCGACTGGGCCGGTGCAGATGTGCACGCCCAGACCTTCGCCCGCACCGCGACCGAACAGCGACGCGTCCATCGGACCGGCGCCGCGGCGATTCACGCCTTTGCGTTTCTTATCCCAGTAGAAAACGCTTTCCGCGCCGGGATCGTTCTTGATCATGCGTTCGAAGTCGTCGTACGCGTGATGCGTCAGCGTCTCCAAGGTGACGAAGTCGCCCGACTGCACTTCTACCAGCGGTTTGAGATTTTTGCTGAAGTAGCCCCAATGCACCGTCTGCGCGGTGGCGGGGATGTGGTAGTGATTGATCGTTGCGCGTTTGAAGTCGGTCTGTGCATGCGCGAGCGATGCGGCGCCCATGCTGCCGAGCGCTGCCGTTGCCGTCCCTGCGAACGCGCCTTGCAGAAAGCCGCGCCGCGAAGGATCGCCGATCGATGAAGGGGTCAACGAAATCGATGCGGCGTCGTCGGATGGTGTCGGGGTATTGTCGTCCATGCAGCGGTCTCCTCCAGGTTGAACGTGGATGGGTGAAGGCATTGCCTTCGCATCCACACTTCGCAAAACGAGGGCCACACCATGACGATCGCGTGGCGACACAGAAGTGACGTGAGGTCTCAAGGAGTTACTGCGGATATGCGCGCGTCGCGCGGCGACGATCGGCTGCCCGATCGCACCAAACAAGTTCTACTGAGTTGTGGCGCGCCCCAAAACGAGGCTCACCTCATGTTCGCGAGATGCGCCAATGCATCGCCGTCGACGCGAAAGATCGTCCAGTCATCGAGCGGCACGGCACCGAGCGATTTATAGAAGTCGATCGCGGGCGTGTTCCAATCGAGCGCCGACCATTCGACGCGGCCGCAGCCGCGTGCATGCGCAATGCGCGCGACGTGCAGCAGCAGCGCTTTGCCGTAACCGCAACCGCGGTGCTGCGGCTTGACGAAGATGTCTTCCAGCCAGATGCCGGACTTGCCGAGGAAGGTGGAGAAGTTCGGGACGAACACCGCGAAGCCCACTGGCACCTGATCGGCGAACGCGATCACCGCCTCCGCGCCGCGGTTCATGCCGAACAATGATTCGTGCAGGCCGGCTTCGGTCGCCGTGACGAGGTGGCTGAGCTTCTCGTACTCGGCGAGTCCGCGGATGAAGTCCAGGATCAATGGAACGTCGTCCGCGTCCGCTGCGCGGATGACTGCTGCGGGCTTGGCGTTATTGCTCATGTCTGTTCGTGCGATGCGATGAGATCGCAGCAACTGTAGCAGACTGTGCTGATGCTATTCGGCGATCAGCAGTGCCCACGGCCAGGTGGCAAACACGTCCGCCACTGCAACGCTGGCCTGGCCGCTGACGACGTTGGCCTGCACGGTTTCGCCGGTCAGCGCGTTGGTCCATGCACCCGCATGCGGGACGTCGATGCGAGTGTCCTCCCACGCGTCCACGCCGTGCGGTATCGCTTCGCCGCTGCTGAGCCGTGCAAACCAGCGTCCGACCGCGACCACGATGTCGGTCCCTTCGTGCGACCGCGAAAACGCGCAGATCGAATCCACGCGGGACCCGGATACATGCAGTGGAACGTACTGGCCGAACCGGAACACCGCGTCGAACCGGCTGCGCAGCGCCAGCGTGCGCCAAGTCAGGTACAGCTTGATGCGCCCGTCCTCGAGGTTCGCGCCCAGCGAGGTCGCGTATACATGCAGTGCATCCGGCAGCAAGCCATCAGCCTTGCTCACGTCGGCGATCAGCTGTTCGCGCCGCCCGTAATC
>JBBRGM010000105.1:0-11503 GCA_038240725.1 Burkholderiales bacterium
AAAGGTCTCGGCGAGATGAATCCGACGCAGCTTTGGGAAACCACCATGGACCCGAAATCGCGGCGCCTGCTGCGTGCTCAAATCGAGGATGCGATCGCGGCCGACGAAATTTTCACCACCTTGATGGGCGATGTCGTAGAGCCGCGCCGTGCTTTTATCGAAGCGAATGCGCTCGGCGTTCGCAATCTCGACGTCTAACTACATTCAGCAGCACGTCGGCAAAGCGCGTTAGTTAGACGCGCTTGCGTCGTGCTGCTGCGGGGCGGGGCGTCGCGGCTACCTTGGCGGGCGGCGGCGTTGGCGCTGGTTTTCGCCGCGCTTTCTGCACGGTGCTCGCAGTCGCCGTTCCGCGTTTGCCAGTTACCTTCTCGCCTTTGGCGCTCACCGTCGGGCGTTTTTTCGCTGTAGTTACCGGCGCTTTCTTCGGCTTGCGGCTGGGGCCCTCGGCTGCAACCTTCTCGACTTTGGCCGCCAAAATCTGCAGCGCCTGCTCTAAGGTGAGCGCGTCGGCATCTTGATCGGGCGGAACCGTGGCATTGGTCTTGTTGTGCTTGATGTACGGACCGTATCGGCCGCTCAGAAGCGCGACCGGCTTTTGATCTTCCGGATGCACTCCCAATTGTTTTCCAGCGTCGCCGCGTCCGGTCTTGGGTGCGGCCAGCAACTCGACCGCTCGCGCCAATTGAATGTCGTGCACGCTGTCGGCTCGCGGGATCGATTTGAAACCGCCGTCGTGTTTCACGTAAGGCCCGAATGGACCGATGCTGGCTTCCACCGGTTTGCCGGACTCGGGGTGGTTTCCGAGCTGGCGCGGCAGCGATAGCATTTTGACGGCCGTATCCAGATCGGCCGTCGCAATCGGCAAGTTCTTCGGCCAGGCTGCACGCTTCGGTTTCTTTTCCGAACCGGGCTCGGTCGGTCCGAGTTGCACGTAAAACCCGTACGGCCCGCGCATCAAGAGTACTTCGAGCTGCGTGGTCGGATCCACGCCGAGCTTCATCGGCCCTTCGGCCAAACCGCCCCACGGCCGGGTGTAGTCGCAATCGGGATAGCGACTGCAGCCGACGAACATGCCGCGCCTGCTGTTCTGCAGGAACAGTTGCCCCTTCTTGCACTTCGGACATTTCTCGTCGAGCGGCACGCCGCGCGCGACGTCTTGCTTCTCGGCGAGTGTGCCCGAGAATGCACCCCAGAATTCATCCAGCACCGGGACCCACTCGCGTTCGCCGTTGGAGATCAGATCGAGCTGGTCTTCCATGCGCGCGGTGAAGTCGTAGTCGATGTAATTGCTGAAATGCGCGGTTAAAAAGCCGGTCACCAGGCGACCGAGATCGGTGGGCGCGAAGCGCTTTTTGTCGAGAAACGCGTAGGCGCGTTCCTGCAAGGTCGAGATGATGCTCGCGTAAGTGGAAGGGCGGCCAATGCCGTGTTCTTCGAGCGTTTTCACCAGGCTCGCTTCCGTGTAGCGCGGCGGCGGTTGGGTGAAGTGCTGTTCGCCGAACAGACGATCGAGCGGTATGACTTCCGCTTCCGCCAGGATCGGCAGCTTCTCGTCGCCTTCGTCGACCGAATCGTCGACGTCTTCCTGATAGACAGCGATGAAGCCCGGAAACACGAGCGTCTGTCCGCTGGCTCTGAACAAATTGTCTTTGCGACCGACGCTGATATCGACGCTGGTCGTGTCGAACTTCGCGGGCGCCATCTGACACGCGAGCGTGCGCTTCCAGATCATTTCGTATAGGCGCGCCTGATCCGGTATCAGATAAGAGCGCACCTGCTCCGGCGTGCGAAACGCCGAGGTCGGCCGAATACCTTCGTGCGCTTCCTGCGCGTTCTTCGATTTGCTTCGATAATGTATCGGCGCTTTCGGCAGGTAGTCCGCGCTGAAAGTCTTGCCGATGTAACCGCGGATTTCCTGCAGTGCTTCGTTTGCCAGATTGGTCGAATCGGTACGCATGTACGTGATGAGACCGGTCGAGCCGCCGTCGATGTCGACGCCTTCGTACAGTTGCTGAGCCGTGCGCATCGCACGCTCGGCCGTCATCCCGAGCTTGCGCACCGCCTCTTGCTGCAAGGTCGAAGTGATGAAAGGCGGCGACGGATAGCGCAGTTTGGGTTTACGGTCGACCTTGACGACGGTCCCATTGCCCTTGCCCAGCTTGGTCAGCTCATCTACCACCGCCTGCTGCTCTTCCGCCGTGGTGAGCGTGAACTGCTCGACCTTCTCGCCCTTGAACTGCATCAAACGGGCGCGGAAACGATCCTTGCCTTTGTGGCTCTCGAAGTGGACGGTCCAGTATTCGCGGCTCTTGAACGCTTCGATCTCCAGCTCGCGCTCGACGATCAGACGCAACGCCGGACTCTGCACGCGCCCGGCGGACAGGCTAGGACCGATTTTCTTCCACAGCAGCGGCGACAAGTTAAAGCCGACCAGATGATCCAGTGCGCGTCGCGCCTGCTGGGCATTCACCAGCGGCATGGAAATATCGCGTGGGTGCGTCACGCCTTCTTTGATCGCGGATTCGGTAATCTCGTAGAACACCACTCGCTTGAGCGGACGGTTCTTGAAGCCTTTCTTGCCTTTCAGAATCTCGGAGAGATGCCAGGCAATCGCCTCGCCTTCGCGATCCGGATCGGTTGCCAGCAGGATTTCGTCGGAGCTCTCAGCCGCACGCGCGATCGCGTCGACGTGCTTTTTATTTTTCTCGACGAGCGCGTAGCGCATGTTGAAGCCGTTCTCGGTGTCCACGGCGCCCTCTTTTGCTTCGAGGTCGCGCACGTGTCCATACGACGCGAGCACCTCGAAATTCTTGCCGAGGTATTTCTTCAGCGTCTTGGCCTTGGATGGCGATTCAACGATTAATAAGCTGCGAGTCATGCTGCGAACGCACAAAAGAGGAGCGGCAGATAATAGGGATTGAATCCGACCAGCGCAAGCCGCAACCGTTCAACGCTCCAGGTGGTGGTCATCATGAGCAGCGTAATTTGGGTCGATCGCTCGGTTCGCAATGTGCGGCGCGGTTGTATTCACTGCATGCGCTGGAACAAGCCGCCGGGCAACCGCTCGACGCAACCGGCAAGCTCGAGGTTCAGCAGCAACGTCGCCCCGACACTGGCGGCGATACCGGCGCGTTCGCAGATCGTATCGAGATCTATCGGCTCGAAACCGAGCGAGCTGAGTAAAGTT
Source organism: Burkholderiales bacterium (assembly GCA_038240725.1). Classification (GTDB taxonomy): domain Bacteria; phylum Pseudomonadota; class Gammaproteobacteria; order Burkholderiales; family SHXO01; genus SHXO01. The sequence goes on from JBBRGM010000105.1 coordinate 3,188, forward strand.
GCCGCCGCCGGATCGAGCTGCGGTGCGTCGCGGGCCGATTCGACGGGGGGAACTGCCATCGACAGTTCCTCAAGGACGTCCTGCGCTGTTTCCACTAACTTCGCGCCCTGCTTGATCAACCAGTGGCAGCCTTTCGCGACCGGCGAATGAATCGAACCGGGGATTGCATACACCTCACGGCCCTGATCGAGTGCTTGCCGAGCGGTAATGAGCGATCCGCTGCGCAGTGCTGCTTCGATGACGAGTACACCGCGCGACAATCCGCTGATCACCCGATTTCGCCGCGGAAAATTTCCCGGTAGCGGCGGCGTGCCCAGCGGAAACTCGGACAGCAGCACGCCCTCTTCCGCGAGCTGATGTGCAAGCTGACGATTGCGCGCGGGATAGACTTTGTCGAGACCGGTGCCGACGACGCCGATGCTGGACGATGCGCCGGCCAGGCCGCCGCGGTGGGCAGCCGCGTCGATTCCCAGCGCGAGGCCGCTGACGATGGTGAGTCCGGCGTCGCTCAACACTTGCGAGAACGACTGCGCGTCGCGTGCGCCGCCGGCGCTCGCGCTGCGGCTGCCGACCACCGCCAGCGCGGGTTGCCGCAGCAGCTCGAGCCGGCCTTTGGCGAATAGCAACAGCGGCGGATCCGCAATTTCGAGCAGCGCGCTCGGATAGCGCGGATCGGCGATCGTCAGCAAGTGGTTGCCCGACTCTCGCAGCCAAGCAAGCGCTGTTTGCACGACTTGCTCATCGGGTCCTGTCTGCAGCGCCGATGCGGCGGCGTTGTTGACCACGCGAAGCAGGTCCGCTCTCGATGCAGCGAATACATCCTGGGGCGAGCCGAACACGGAGAGCAGTTTGCGCTGGCTCGCGGGTCCGAGACTGGGAACTGACGCGAAGCGAAGCCAGCTTTCCGCATCCGCAACTTCCGGATCGTGCGCGCCTGTGTCGTTAGTCATAGTCGGAAATAAAAGAGGCTCCGATAAGATCGGAGCCTCTTTGGAATACGTGCGGTTACGGGTTCTTGACGACGTCGTTCAGATTCACTTGCTGCTTGGACTGCATCACCAGCGCGTAGGACATCTTATCGAAAACGCGGAACACGAACACGATACCGTACTCGAGCTCGGGCAGTGGCACGCGCCGATCGCCGACCGTTACCGCACCTTCCGAACGATACAACCCGAGGACGTGACCCATCTCCACGCCGTCTCGCTTGCCGCGATTCAACACGATGACGGACAGCGGGGCGATTTCGGAGACGCTGGTCCCGGTGCCGGCCATTACCTTGCCGCGAATGTTTCTCTCCGGCGCGCGGGGGATGTAGGGCAGGCTCTGCACCGGCGGCATCACGGTCAGGCGATCGCCGTTACCGACTTCTTGAATGGCCTGAACAATGCGAACGGTGGACACTTCGCCGAACGATTCCACTTGGGCATCGCCGAGATAGACCGCCTCATAGCCTAGAATTTCGCCGGACTCGGGATCGCGAAACGTACGGCCCGGCCGGTATAGATTCCAGTAGTTGCCCTGTTTCTCGTCCAGCCCCGTTGCGTAGGCAATATCCGGCGCAGATAAAACTACGCGATCCTGCGTGGTGGCGACGATCTGCGGCGACCGCGCGACGCTATCGGGATCGATAACGAGCGGGCGATTCAGAAACGGACCGATCTCCTTCGCGGGAATCGCCGGTATGCCCATGCGCCCGAGCATCTTCGAGCGCATGCGCGGTTCCATCTTGGACACTTGCAGCTGATAGCCGTACCAGCGCGACAGTCCGCCATCGGACACGCCTTCCAAACGCAAACGCGCGGTCGCGCCGGACAGGTCCAGGATGATCACATCGCCCGGGTAGATCAGATGCGGGTTCTTCACCTCATCCTTATTCATCCCCCAGACTTCGGGCCACTTCCATGGATTTTTCAGGAATCGACCCGAAATACCCCACAGCGTGTCGCCACGCTTGACGGTGTAGCGCGGCGGCGGATTGTCCTGCAGTTGCACGTCCGATTTCGCGGCGGGTGGTGCGGTCTTTTCGGCGGGCTTTTGGGCTTGCGCTTTTTCCTTCGGCGCATCGGCGTCCGGACCGTCATCATCATCCGGTATCGGCATCGGTGTCGCCGATGGACTGCGCACCGGGGCGGTTTCGGTGTCCTGTGCGCTGGCTGGCGATATCATCCAGACGAGCAGCAAAGGGATAACCGATATAATTCTCATCATTTGAGTCCCCGGTTGATTTAGCGTGCGCGGCAACGTGCCGCGTGAGTTCCCGCCCCCTTCGACTGTTCCGCGGGATCTCCAAATTCTCTTTAAAGTCTGCACGTCGAACCCTCAATAAGCAAATAAATTATGGCCTTACTATCTATTCTTCGATACCCGGACGAGCGGCTGCATCAGATTGCAGCGCCGGTCGAAGTGGTTAACGACGAGGTACGGCATTTAATTAAGGACATGGCAGAAACGATGTATGCAGCGCCCGGGGTCGGGCTTGCGGCAACGCAGGTGGACGTGCACAAACGCATCATCGTGATCGACATCTCCGAAGCGCACGACGATCTTCTCGTGTTGATCAATCCCAAGATCATTGATCGTCGCGGCCAGTCGAATCTGGAGGAGGGATGTTTGTCGGTGCCCGGAATTTTCGATCAGATCGAGCGGTCCGAATGGATCAAGGTGCGCGCGCTGAACGCCGAAGGTAACGGCTACGAGCTCGAAGCCGATGGCTTGTTGTCCGTGTGCATCCAGCACGAGATGGATCATCTGGAAGGCATCGTGTTCGTCGAGCATCTGTCGCGCCTCAAGCAGGGGCGTATCCTCGCCAAGATCAAGAAGCAGGAGAAGCAGCAGCGGCGCGCGCTCTGATCATGCGCCTGATTTTCGCCGGCACACCCGCATTCGCCGAAGTCGCGCTGCGCGCATTGCTGGACGCGGGCCACGATATCGCGGCGGTGCTCACACAGCCTGATCGGCCGGCCGGCCGCGGGATGAAGCCGCGGCACAGCGAAGTCAAAACGCTCGCGCTCGAGCGCAACCTGCCGGTGCTGCAATTCGCGACGCTTAAATCACCCGATGCACTCGCAACGCTGCGTGCGATCGACGCGGCCGCAATGATTGTCGCCGCCTATGGTTTGATCCTTCCGCAAAACGTGCTCGAGCTGTTTCCGTGCGGCGGCATCAACATTCATGGTTCGCTGTTGCCGCGCTGGCGGGGCGCCGCGCCGATTCAGCGGGCCATTCTCGCCGGCGATCGCGAAACCGGAATCAGCATCATGCAGATGGAAGCCGGCCTCGATACCGGGCCCGTGTATTCGATGCAGCGGCTTGCCATCGAAGCGGACGACACCGCCGCATCGCTGCATGACAAGCTCGCCGCGCTCGGCGGCCGCGCGATCGTGGCGACGTTGGCGGCACTCGCTACAGGCAACGTCAGCGCGAAGCCGCAACCGGCGGACGGCGTGGTGTACGCCCACAAGATCGAAAAGAGCGAAGCGCACATCGACTGGCACCTGCGGGCAGATCAAATCGAGCGCCAGGTGCGCGCGTTCAATCCATTTCCGGTGGCCAGCACCACGTTACAGGGCGCGCCGCTGCGCATCTGGCACGCAACAGCGATCGACGCGCAGCGCTGCAAACCAGGCATTGCCGCGGACACCGCGGGCGTCGGCATCATGGTCGGCTGCGGCACCGGCGCACTGCGCATTCACGAGTTGCAGCGCGCGGGCGGGAAACGTCTCGCCGTGGACGACTTCATGCGCGGCTCGCCAGTGATTCCTGGCGAACAGTTCGGCGCGTGATCGAAGTTCAACTCACGGCGGTCGCGCTCGTACTCGAAGTGCTGGGCGGCCGCAGTTTGAGCACTGTTCTGGCCAGCGCAAAGACCGCCGGCGCCGGCTTGTCAGCGTCCGCCAAGTTGTCGGGTTCAGACTGGGGCGCGATCCAGGACGTCGCTTATGGCGTGTTTCGCCGGTTGCGATTCCTGCGCGCGGTACTTGCGCAATTGCTCAGCAAGCCGCTCATCGACGACGACATCGAAGCGCTGCTGCTGGTGTCGTTGTATCAACTGGAATCCACGCGCGCCGCGCCGCACGCCGTGGTGAACGACGCGGTCGAGGCCTGCGTGAGACTGCGCAAGACATCGGCGAAAGGGCTGGTCAACGCGGTGCTTCGTGCATTCCTGCGCCGGCGCGGCGAGGTTCTCGCCGGGGCCGGCAACATCGACGCGACTCGTCTGAGCTACCCGGACTGGTGGATCGACGTGCTGAAGCTTGCTTATCCCGATTGTTATGCGGAAATTCTCGAAGCGGGCAACGCGCACCCTCCGATGACATTACGCGTGAACCAGCGTTTGATCTCGCGCGACGCCTATCACGCGATGCTGCGTGACAACGGCATCGCATCGGAGGCCGCGTCGCAGTCCGCGCTGATTCTCGAGCGACCGGTCGCGGTGGAGCGCTTGCCCGGATTCAACGACGGGTTGGTGTCCGTGCAGGATCTCACCGCGCAATACGCAGCACCGCTGCTCGACGCGGGCGACGGCAGCCGGGTTCTCGACGCGTGCTCCGCGCCGGGCGGAAAGTGCGCGCATCTGCTGGAGCTGGCCGATGTCGACGTGACCGCGATCGACAACGCGAGCGAACGGCTGCAGCGCGTGCAGGCGACGCTGGACCGGTTGCGGCTTCGCGCGCGCCTCGTATGCGCCGATGCCGCGGATGTTGAGCAGTGGTGGGACGGGGTGGCGTTCGATCGAATTCTGCTGGACGCGCCGTGCACAGCCTCTGGGATCGTTCGCCGCCATCCGGACATCAAATGGCTGCGCCGTCCCGAGGACATTGCCGGCCTCGCCGCGCAACAGGCTCGACTCCTGTCCGCGTTATGGCAGACACTATCCGCTGGTGGTAAATTGCTCTACGCGACGTGCTCGATTTTCCCCGCGGAAAACCAGGCACAGATCGCAGCATTCCTGCAAGCACACCCGGACGCCCGATGGTCGCTGCCCGCAATCGCCGGCGTGCGCGACCTGCAAGGTCAGATCCTTCCTGATTCCCGGCACGATGGTTTTTTCTACGCCTTACTGCAGAAAATCTGACAGCTCAGTGTTCCAGGGCGTGCGCACCTTCATCATCGCTGCTGCTCTCGCGTGGTATGTCGTGGCAGCCCACGCTGAAGGCATTCACATCAAATCCGCCGAGCTCACGCGCGTCGATTCCGCGTATGCGCTCGATGCAAATTACGACATCGCCCTATCGCGTACGCTGGAAGAAGCACTCCAGCGCGGCCTGCCGCTACATCTGGTCACCGAGTTCGAGTTGATGCATCCGCGCTGGTGGGCATTCGGCATGTGGGATCAAACGGTCGCAGATTTCCGCCAGCAGCATCGATTGTCGTACAACGCACTGACGCGACAATACCGGCTGTCGTTCGGCAGCCTGCATCAAAATTTCGACACGCTGGACGAGGCGCTCGCGGTCATCGGCCGCGTGCGACAGCGCATCGTGTTCAGCAAGGACGACGTGGACAGCGATCGCGTCTACATCGCGGCGCTGCGTTTGCGCGTCGACACCTCGCAGTTGCCCAAGCCGCTGCAGATCGATGCGCTCGGCTCGCGCGACTGGAATCTGTCGTCGGACTGGTATCGCTGGACCTTCAAACCATGACGCGCCTGATTCGCAACGTGCGTAACGCTGCGCTGTCGCGCGGCATGAAGTCGGTGATCCTGGTGATCCTCGTGCTGGGCGCAGCGATGCTCTACCTGCTGTCCAGCGCGAGCGCAAACACGCCGATGTTCGCACGCAATCTGCCGCTGCTGCTGCTCATCGGCGTCGCACTCGTGCTGGCGCTGATGACCGTCGTCGGCTATCAGCTGCTCGCACTGCGCCGGCGGCTGGTGTCCGGGTTGTTCGGCTCCAAGCTGACGTTGCGTCTGGTGTGGTTGTTTGCGCTGGTGGCTGTGCTGCCCGGCGCGCTGGTGTATGCGGTATCGGTGCAGTTCCTCAACAAAAGCATCGAATCGTGGTTCGACGTGCGCGTGGACAAAGCGCTCGAGGGTGCGCTGAGCCTGGGGCGCACTACCTTGGACAGCATGCTCAAGGAGCTTACCCAGAAGGCCGACAGCGTTGCTTCGAACTTGGTAGATGTGCCCGCCGCCAGGCAGATCACGATGCTCAACAACCTGCGCGAACAAATCGGTGTGCAAGAGGCCACGCTGTTCCGCCCCGACACCAGCATCATCGCGTTCTCCATGAGCGATGGCTCTGGCTTGATGCCGCAATCGTTGACGCCGGCGGTCGCGCGCAAAGTTCGAGTGCAGCAGTCATATCGAGCAGTCGAGTCGGACTCGGACAAAGGCGGGTTGCGACTGCGCGTGGTGGTTCCGGTCAATACCTTGTCTGGAGAAGGCAGTCTGCTGCAACTGATTCAGCTGGTGCCGACGCAGCTCGCGCGCGACGCCGAGACCGTGCAGACCATGTATCAGGATTACCAGGAGCTGTCGCTTTCGCGTCAGGGTTTGAAACGGCTGTATGGATTGTCGCTTACGTTGGCCTTGCTGCTCGCGCTGCTGAGCGCGCTGGTGATGGCGATCGCATTCAGCGAGCGCCTATCCGCGCCGTTATCGGTGCTTGCCGCGGGCACGCGCGCAGTTGCGCAGGGCGACTACAGTCAACGACATCCGGTGCGCTCGCACGATGAGCTCGGCGTGCTGACGGCGTCGTTTAATACGATGACGCGCCAGCTTGCCGAAGCGCGCACGCAGGTGCAGCAGAATCAAAACGAGATGGAAGCTGCCAAGGCGTATCTGGAAAGCATCCTCGCGAAGCTCTCCGCCGGAGTACTATCCTTCGACGGCGCGCGGCGATTGCGCTCCGCCAATCCCAGCGCCGATCAGATTCTGGGCGTGGCACTGTCGCCGCTGACCGGCATCGATCTAAGCGAATGGGTCAAGCAGGAACCGCGGCTTGGCGGCATCGGCGGCGCTATCGAGGAAGCGATCGACGCGGGCGGCAGCGAAGCATGGGAAAAACAAATCGAATTTGCCAGTCCGGGCGGGAAGAAGGTGCTGCTGCTGCGCGGCTCTACATTGCAGGTTGAGAGTGAAGGTGGCTTTGTGCTCGTGTTCGATGACATTACCAGGCTGCTGCAAGCGCAGCGGTTCGCGGCCTGGGGCGAAGTAGCGCGCCGCCTGGCACATGAGATCAAGAATCCACTCACACCGATTCAGTTGTCCGCTGAGCGATTGACGCACCGCCTGGCTGACAAACTCGCGCCGGCGGACGCTGAGGTGCTGACGCGTGCGACCCAGACGATCGTCGCGCAGGTAGCACAGCTCAAAGGCATGGTCGACGCGTTTAGTCAGTATGCGCGGTCGCCTGAAGTGCAGCTCGAGCCGCTCGACCTCAATCGTGTCATTCGCGAAGTGCTCGCGCTGTACGAATCGCACGGCCGCGGCATGGTGCTGGATATCGACGAAGCGCTGCCCTGGGTGATGGGGGATGCGGCGCGGCTGCGCCAGGTGATCCACAATCTTCTGCAGAACGCAGAGCAGGCGGTCGCAGAAGTAAGCGAACCGCACATCATGATCCGCACGCACAATGCGAACGGGGCGGCGCGTCTCACGGTGCGAGATAACGGGAGCGGATTTCCCGCCGATATCATGGCGCGCGTATTCGAACCTTACGTGACCACCAAGGCACGCGGCACCGGTCTCGGTCTCGCGATCGTCAAGAAGATCGTCGAGGAGCACAGCGGAAATATCGAGATCCGCAATGTCGATTCCGCCGGTGCCGAAATATCGATTATATTGCCGCCCGCGCCGGAGAATCGGCGCGCGGATCTACAGCAGAACAGCCTCAAGGTCGGATAACCAATGAGTCAGATTCTAGTCGTAGACGACGAAATCGGAATTCGCGAATTGCTGTCGGAAATCCTGCGCGACGAAGGCCATCAAGTGCGTCTCGCGGAGAACGCGGGCGAAGCACGGATGGTGCGCAGCCGTGGCCGTCCGGATCTGGTCTTGCTCGACATCTGGATGCCGGATACCGATGGCATCTCGCTGCTAAAAGAGTGGGCCACCAACGGCCAGCTCACCATGCCGGTTGTCATGATGTCCGGTCACGGCACGATCGACACCGCGGTCGAGGCGACGCGCATCGGCGCCTATGGATTCCTGGAAAAACCAATCGCATTGCGCAAGCTCCTGACCACCGTGGGCCAGGCGCTGCGTACGCCGCCGCCGGCATCGCAGCCCTCGCTCAACATGGCGTATCTCGGCAAGGCGCCGCTCATCGCCGATCTGCGCCAGCGACTCGAGACGGTGAAAAATCTCAAGAC
>JBBRGM010000106.1:0-11419 GCA_038240725.1 Burkholderiales bacterium
CTTCAGCGTTGGCGAGCAACGGACAATGGTCTAGAGGCTTTGGCGAGCCTGCATAACGATACGCTTTTGGTACTGGATGAATTGGGGCAAGTAGACCCAAATTATGCCGGAGATATAGCTTATTTGCTTGCAAACGGTGCAGGCAAACAGCGGGCTGGACAGAGCGGTGCTGCACGCGCTCGGCAAACATGGCGGCTATTGTTTTTGTCTGCAGGCGAAGTTGGGTTAGCGCAACATATGCTGCAGGCAGGAAAACGCGCGCGAGTGGGCCAAGAGTTAAGGCTAGCTGATATTCCCGCCGATGCCGGTGCCGGGTTTGGGATATTCGAGAACCTGCATGGCTTCGAATCCGGCGCCGCTCTTTCACAACATCTGGTCGACGCGGTGGGTTCGAACTACGGCACACCAGCGGTAGCTTTTTTGGAAGCCGCCACCGGTTCAAAACACTTCGGACGGTTGCGCGACCGCCTGGATGTCTCGTCCAAACAATTTATGAAGACCTATTTGCCTCCTGAATCCAGCGGTCAAGCGCATCGGATATGCGCGCGGTTTGCGTTGATTGCGTCAGCTGGCGAGATGGCTTCCGAATTCGGGATCACGGGATGGCGTGCACACGAAGCAGAACAGGCGGCTGGCGTATGCTTCAACAATTGGCTTGACCAGCAAGGCGGGACCGGTAATCGAGAGCGCGCCGTAATCTTGGATCACGTGAAGTCGTTCTTCGAGCAGCATGGTGACTCGCGATTTGCGCCGTTCAATACGGAACACGGTAAAACGATTAACCGGGTCGGATTTACGCGAACCGTCGCATCTGGCGTTATGTACTACGTTCTACCCAACATTTTTAAGAATGAAGTTTGCGCCGGCTACGATTCAAGGACGGTCACAAAAATGCTCGTCGAGGCCGGTTGGCTCGAAGTGGGTCCGGATGGGAAGCCGCAAGTACGAGCGACGCTACCCGTTGTCGGACGCACGCGTTGCTATATTTTCCTACCGGAAATGTGGATGGCTTGAGTTACAAATAGATCAGTCGCGGTGCATGGCCGACGTGTCCGATGGGTCCACGCTGAGCGGATGCCAGTGACGGCGGCATCCGCAGCTAGAAAAGCCGGGACATTTGCATTGTCTGGTAGTGTCCCGCGCTGTCCCGCGAATTGCAGCTGCGTTCCTGGAGTCTCTGCATTGCATAGGTACATTAGCGGAGGTCTTCAGACATCTTAGGAATTTAAATAAAATGTGAAGGAACATGACTTCGATAGAAGGAGCAAAGAAAGAGCCAGCAAGGACATGACGGACACGAGGACCCCACCGGTGTAGGCAGTCAACGCTCTTCCCGAGCCAACTGGAATCGCATGATCGAATATTCGGGTCGGGTGCTAGCGCGGCGACGTTGTGGGAGGTCTAAAGTAGCAGTACGCAGTCGCAGCGCAGAGTGATCGGACAAGGGAATGCGGAACGTTACAAATGCGACAGAAGCGCAAGCGATCTAGAGCGCGACGCAGGACCTCGTTACTCGGAGGAGGACCGCCGCGAGAATGACTTCGTTACAAATCGATCAGGGGGGGTACAAAGTGGGGTAGACTTAAGAACCTAGGACCCGAACGGCCGCTGGCCTCATAGCAGAATGTTTGTCGGCGGAGGGGGTGGGATTCGAACCCACGGTCCCCGTAAAGAGACAACAGATTTCGAGTCTGTCCCGATCGACCACTCTGGCACCCCTCCGTGCGCGCATTTTACATGGAAGTGAACCTCTCACCCCAAATGGCGCTCCAAGGTGGACCGCTGCGAATACAACTCATAACAACCAATGCAGTGGTTCTCGTTTGTACGGCAACGCTTGCCTTCGTGAATCAACTGCCCAGGTCTTTCGCGTCGCTGTGCAATCTCGCGTGTCTTGCTATTGTGTAGACAATCGCGCGATACGAAGCGGTCTTCTAGTTGCTTCGCAATCAATCTCAGCGTGTTTTCACTCATCCACCCATGCGCATCGCTTATTCCCTACTGCTAATGCTGCCGGTCGTTTGCGACCCCGGCGTCGTTGCGCAACGCGCGGTGCCGCCGATGGCGACGGCGAGCGAGCTGGTGGTGCTCACGAATAATTCTCCGACTACACGCTATCTCGATCCGCAGGGTCGTTACGCGGGACTGGAATACGATCTCGTCGAAATGTTCGCGCGCGAGATCGGCATGAAAGTGCGCTATCTCGATCGTCAACCGCTGTATCAAATTCTGCCGGCACTCAGAGATCACCGCGCGCATTTCGCTGCGGCCGGTGTCGCGATGACGTCGTCGCGGCTCGAGCAGTTTCGCTTCGGGCCTGCATACGAATATGTGCAAACGGTTGTCGCATACAACAGCGAAAGTGCAGCGCCTCGCGACGTCGGCGCTCTGGTGGGCAAGCGCGTGGAAGTCGTCAAAGGATCGAGCGCAATTGAGTTGTTGAACGAATCCAGGCAGCGCTATCCCGGCTTGTCGTGGACCGAAATGCCGGAGAGCGACAGCGAAGGATTGTTGAGCCGATTGTCCGAGCGAAAAGTCGACTACGTTTTGACCAGCCAGAACTCGCTTTCGGTTGCGCAGAACTTCCATCCCAACGTCGCGCGCGGTTTCATCATCGGACCGAAGGTGCCGCTCGGCTGGGCATTTCCGAAGAACGGCGATCCCGAGCTGTATCGATTGGCGCAAACGTTCTTCGCCCGGATAGCCGCGGATGGCACCTTGAAGCAGCTCATCGATCGCTATTACGGGCACATCAATCGCCTCGATTCGATGGACGTAGCCAATTTTCTCGAACGCCGCGAGGATGTGCTGCCGCACTATCGCGCGATGTTCAAAGAGGCCCAGGAAATCACCGATATCGACTGGCGCCTGGTGGCCGCCCTGGGATTTCAGGAATCGCACTGGGAGCCGCTCGCGGTATCGCCGACCGGCGTGCGCGGACTGATGATGCTCACGTCGGAAACGGCCGATCACATGCAGCTCAGCGACCGCTTGGATCCGCGCCAGAGCATCGTCGGCGGCGCGAAGTATTTGCTCGATATCAAAGAAGGATTGCCGCCGCGCATCCTCGAGCCCGATCGCACATGGATGGCTCTGGCGGCATACAACATCGGCATCGGGCATCTCGAGGATGCCCGCATCCTCACCCAGCGCCGTGGCGGTAATCCAAACGTGTGGGTCGACGTGAAAAAATCGCTGCCGCTGCTCGCGCGCTACGATTACTACAGCACGGTGAAGCACGGCTACTGCCGCGGCGGCGAAGCGGTGGAGCTCACCGAGAACATTCGCAACTACTTCGATATTCTGGTTCGCTTCGAACCGCCGCACAGCGAAGGGATGTCGACCTTGGTCGCGCAAAAAGACCAGTTCTCCAACGAAGAACCGCCGGCGGTGCGGCCGCCGGAATCGCCGATCGTCCAGAGCAAACCTGCGGCTACTGAACGGCGCGCGGCGAAATAGCCCGTCGTCGCGGGCGCGCGCTCAACGCGCGATCGAAGTCAGTCCACCCATATACGGTTTCAGTGCCTCGGGTATCTCAAGCGACCCGTCTGCGCGCTGATAATTCTCCATCACCGCGATCAGCGTGCGCCCGACTGCCAAGCCGGATCCGTTCAACGTATGCGCAAGCTCCGGCTTGTTCTTGTCATTGCGAAACCGCGCCTGCATGCGGCGCGCCTGGAATGCTTCAAAGTTGCTGCACGATGAAATCTCACGGTACGCATCCTGTCCCGGGAGCCAGACTTCGATGTCATAGGTTTTCGCCGCCCCGAAGCCCATATCGCCGGCGCAGAGCGACATTACGCGATAGGGTAATTCGAGGCGCTGCAAAATCTTTTCGGCATGTCCGAGCAGCGCTTCCAGTGCCGCGTACGATTGTTCGGGATGAACGATTTGCACCAATTCGACTTTATCGAACTGATGCTGGCGAATCATGCCCCGCGTATCTTTGCCGTAGCTGCCCGCTTCGCTGCGAAAGCATGGCGTGTGGCTGACGAATTTCAACGGCAGTTTTTCCAGTGGCACGATTTCGTCGCGCACGATGTTAGTCAGTGGCACTTCCGCGGTCGGAATCAAATACAACTTATCGGCATCCGCGCGCGGCACACCGAATAGATCTTCTTCGAATTTCGGCAGCTGGCCGGTGCCGCGCATGCTGGCCGCGTTGGCGAGATACGGGACGTAGACTTCGGTGTAGCCGTGCTCGCGCGTATGTACGTCGAGCATGAATTGCGCGAGCGCGCGATGGAGTCGCGCCAAACTCGACGTCATCATCGAGAACCGCGCGCCGGCGATTTTGCTGGCGGTCTCGAAATCCAGCATGCCGAGGCCCGCACCGAGATCGACGTGATCTTTCACGGCGAAGTCGAAGTTACGCGGCTCGCCGAATCGGCGAACCTCGACATTCTCCTCAGCAGTACGACCTGCCGGTACCGACGCGTGCGGTACGTTCGGCACGCCGAGCAGAAAATCCTCCAGCTGCCTTTGCAAATCGGCGAGCTGTACTTCCGAGGCAGAGAGAATCGTCTTGTAGCCATCGGCAGACTTCAGCAACTCGCTTGCGTCCAGGCCCTTCGCTTTGGCTTGTCCGATCTCTTTGGAGAGGCGATTTTGCGCAGCCTGCGCATCCTGTACGGCGGTCTGGATTTCTTTGCGCTGCTTTTCCAGCGCGGTGAATGCGGCCCAATCGATCTTCGCGCCACGGTCGGTCAGGCGCGCTTCCACCGCCGGCAGATCCTTGCGAAGAAGCTGTATGTCTAACATGAAAAACCTCGTCGAGAGAGCATGCGAAGCAGGCGTTAAAGGGCGGATGAGAATTGCGCGCACCCGCGAGCCGCATGAGCTTCGAAGAGCGGCATTATACGTGGCGGCTGTGACGCGCTCCGCTCTGGCCCGACTTCAAGATAGATTCGTGCGCGTTGCTGTGGGCGCCACACCGCTCACTTCCGCTCTACCTTGTCCTGCTTGTCGTCGCTTTTCTCGGCATTGCGATCCAGCTCGCGCAAATGCTGTAGACGCTCGCCGATGCGCGCTTCCAGACCGCGCGGTGTCGGATGATAGAACGCGGTGCCGGACATGCCTTCCGGAAAATAATCTTCGCCTGCCGCGTACGCTTCCGGTTCGTCATGCGCATAACGATACGCGTGGCCATACCCGAGCTGCTTCATCAGCTTGGTCGGCGCGTTGCGCAGATGGATGGGAACGGAACGGGTGCCCTCTGCGGCGATCAATTCACGCGCCGAGTTGTACGCGTTGTAGACCGCGTTGCTTTTCGGCGCACTGGCAAGATAGATCGCAGCCTGCGCAAGCGCGAGCTCACCTTCCGGCGTGCCGAGTCGCTCGAATGTTTCGCACGCATCCAGCGCCAGCCGCAAGGCACGCGGATCGGCCAGGCCGATGTCTTCTACCGCCATACGCACGAGGCGGCGGCCGATGTACAACGGCTCGGCGCCCCCGTCCAGCATGCGGCACAGCCAGTACAAGGCAGCGTCCGGCGATGAGCCGCGCACGGATTTGTGGAGCGCTGAAATCTGGTCGTAGAAAGCGTCGCCTCCCTTGTCGAACAAGCGCAGCTTCGATGCAAGCGTTTGCTGCACGTACTCCGCATCGACGGTGTCGTGCCCTTGCACGTGCGCAGTGTCGGCAATTTGCTCGAGCATGTTCAGCAATCGGCGCGCATCACCATCTGCGAAACCGATCGCCAGCTCTCGCGCCCCGTCGGTGAATTGCAGACCACCCAGATGCTGCGTTCGCGCGCGCTCGAACAGCGTACCGAGCTCCTCCGCCGTCAGTGGCTGCAACACGTACACGGACGCGCGCGACAACAATGCGCGATTGACTTCGAACGATGGGTTTTCCGTGGTTGCGCCGATGAAGGTAAACAGCCCCTGCTCGACGAACGGCAGAAACGCATCCTGCTGCGCCTTATTGAAGCGATGGACTTCATCGACGAACAGCACAGTTGCGCGGTTTTGGTCGCGCAACGAAGTCTGAGCGCGCTCGACCGCTTCGCGAATATCTTTCACGCCGGACAGCACGGCCGACAACGCGATGAAATCGGCATCGCTCGTGTTGGCAAGCAATCGCACCAGCGTGGTCTTGCCGACCCCAGGCGGCCCCCACAAGATCATCGAATGCAATCGCCCGGACTGCGCCGCGACGCGCAGCGGCTTGCCCTCGCCGAGCAGATGCGTCTGTCCGATCACGTCCTCCACCCGCTGCGGCCGCATCAACTCCGCCAGCGGCGCCTTCGGCATCGCCTCCGGAAACAAACTGGCGTTAGGCTCAGCGGGATTGCGTGCCATGATCAAAATGCGCGTGAAGGTTTAGGAGTGAAGCTGGAGTGTTTGATTGTTTTTGCGCCGTTCACCGCACGACACGGATCACCGATCACGGAGCACGGATCACCGCTTTTAATCACTACTTGTCTTCGATCACATCCGCACCCTGCGGCGGCGTGAACGTGAACAGATCCGCAGCGAGATTCGGATTGCGTTCGAGCTTGCTGAAATGAATCGCTGTGACCTGACCGAGTTGATCGTAGAGCTCCATCGTGTCCAACACGTTGCCTTTGAAGCCCATGCGCACTTTGCTGAATATGCTGTCTTCGCCGCGGGGAAACGCTTCGAGCCAGTCCAGGCCGTTGCGCACGCCCTTGGCGTCGAGGTTGTAGTACTGCTCGATATCGTTGCTGCCGGCGAGCAGCGCGGCTGGACTGCTGCCGATCGTGCCTTGCATCTTTTTGACGGTGACCTGGTTGAGATCCTTGTCGTACACCCACAGCTTTTCGCCGTCGCCGACGATCGTCTGCTGATTCGGTTTCAGGTATTCCCAGCGGAACTTTCCAGGGCGTGCGAATGCCAGCGTTCCGCTCGACGTTTGGATGGTCGCACCGCGTTTGTCTTTCACGGTCTGCGTAAATGCGACGCGGCCCGACTGCGTTTCCTTCGCAAAGCCTTTCAGTTTTTCGATGCTGCCGGCGCCCCAGGCGGCGCTGCTCGCGAGCCAGGCAAAGGCCAGCAGAAATTGCACTGCACGTGTCACTTATCGTTCCCCTTTTTTGTTTTTTGTCATTCGGTTTTTGTGGGTACCAGAATCTCGCGATTGCCATTGGTCGCCATGCCGGACACCAGGCCGGCGCGTTCCATCTGCTCGATCAATCGTGCGGCGCGGTTGTAACCGATGCGCAGGTGGCGTTGAACCAGTGAGATCGATGCGCGACGCGTTTTCAGCACGATCTGGACAGCCTGGTCGTATAACGGATCGGCTTCGGCATTGCCTGCATCAAGTGGCGCGCCCTCACCGTCGAATTCTTCCGGGCTGTCGAGGATGCCTTCGATGTATTGCGGTTGGCCGCGGGACTTGAGATATTCGACGACTTTGTGCACTTCATCATCGGCGACGAATGCGCCGTGAACGCGCTGCGGATAGCCGGTGCCGGGCGGCAGATACAGCATGTCGCCTTGACCCAGCAAAGACTCGGCGCCCATCTGATCGAGGATCGTGCGCGAATCGACTTTACTCGACACTTGGAAGGCGACGCGCGTCGGAATATTCGCTTTGATCAGACCAGTGATGACGTCGACCGACGGCCGTTGCGTCGCGAGAATCAAATGCAGTCCGGACGCGCGCGCTTTTTGCGCGAGGCGCGCGATCAATTCTTCGACCTTCTTGCCGACCACCATCATCAGATCGGCAAGCTCATCGATGATGACCACCAGCAGCGGCAGCTCCTTCAGCGGCACCGGCGATTCCGGATTTAGCGCGAACGGATCCATGATCGGCTGTCCGGTCTTCTGCGCTTCGGCGATCTTTTGGTTGAAGCCGGATAAATTGCGCACGCCGAGATGCGACATCAGCTTGTAGCGCCGCTCCATCTCCGCCACACACCAGGTGAGCGCGTTCGCTGCCTGCTTCATATCGACCACCACCGGCGCTAGCAGATGCGGAATACCTTCGTAGACCGACAGCTCCAGCATCTTCGGATCGACCATGATCAAACGGATCTCGTTCGGCGTCGCCTTGTACAGCAGGCTCAAAATCATCGCGTTGATCGCAACCGACTTGCCCGAGCCGGTGGTGCCGGCGACCAGCAGATGCGGCATGCGCGCGAGATCGGCGACGACCGGCTTGCCGGAAATATCTTTGCCGAGCGCCAAGGTCAGCGCCGATCCCATGTCGGCATACACCTGCGAGCTCAGAATCTCGGACAGGCGCACCACTTGCCGCTTCGGATTCGGAATCTCGAGCCCCATGTACGATTTGTTGGGGATCGTTTCCACCACGCGGATGCTGACCACCGACAATGCGCGGGCAAGATCCTTCACCAGGTTGACGATCTGGCTGCCTTTGACGCCGACCGCAGGCTCGATCTCGAAGCGCGTGATAACCGGCCCGGGCTGCGCGGCGACGACTTTGACTTCGATGCCGAAATCGAGCAACTTTTTCTCGATCAGGCGCGAGGTATATTCGATCGTGTCCGCCGATAACACCTGCAGATCGCCGCCGGCCTCGTCGAGCAAATGCAGCGGCGGCAGCGGCGAGTCGGGCAGATCTTCGAATAACGGCTTTTGTTTCTCCCGCGCCACCCGCGTCGACTTGATGATTTCCAGATCGGGCTGCTCGATGCGGATGGGCTGATGATCGTCGAGGATCTTTTTTTCTTCCTCGACGATGACTTCGCGCCGCGTCGCAGCCTTCTCACCGATCTTGCGATCGCGTGAGGCTTCCCAGCGCGCCAGCGCATGCGCCCAGCCGCGCTCGATGCGGGTGCCCACCCATTCCGATGCTTCCAGCCACGACAGGCCGCTGAACAGGCTGAGCCCGATGCCGGCAACGAACAGTAAGGTCAACGTGCCGCCGGTGTAACCGAACCAGCGGCTGAACAGATCGCCCACCGCTACACCGGCCATGCCCCCGGGGGAAAGCGGCAATTGCACGTGAAGCGAGTGCAGGCGGAGCGCCTCCAGACTGGCGCTCGCCAGCAGCAAGGCGAAGAAGCCGGTGCAAGCCACGGCGAACGAGCGTCGATCGGCGGGCTGCGAGACATCGAGCCGCCGGTAGCCCCAGTGAATCGCGAACAGCATGAACACGATCCACCAATACGCCGACACGCCGAACAAATAAAGCACGAGATCCGCGGCGTACGCGCCGAAGCGGCCACCCGCATTGTGGATCTCGTCGCTGGATGTGCTATGCGACCAGCCTGGATCGGCAGCGTCGTAGGTGAACAGGACGATCACCGCATAGACGGCGATCAGCACGAGCACCAGCCACCAGGCTTCGCGCGCCAGCGCAGCCAGCCGCGGCGGCCACACTTTGCGCGCGCCGGCCTTGGCGCTAGTCCTGGATTGCATCGGGGGCGACTATTTCAAGCATGGGGCATTATACGGTGCCGCCATTGCTGCGAACTATGCGCGGGAAAGCGCTGCATTGGTCAGCAGTATTTCCGGGACAGCGCACACGACGCGAGCACTCCGATACAGCCGATGACCTTGCTCGACACTAACGCGCAGCAACTGATAGATTCCCGGCTTTGCACCTTTCTGACCCCATTTGAATTCCATGAGCACCCCAACCAAACATGCGCGCTTGCTGATTCTAGGTTCAGGACCGGCCGGCTACACTGCGGCGATCTACGCAGCGCGGGCTAATCTGTCGCCGGTCCTGATAACCGGGATGGCGCAAGGCGGCCAGTTGATGACGACCACTGACGTCGACAACTGGCCGGCCGATCCGGCTGGCGTGCAAGGTCCCGAGCTGATGGAGCGCTTCATGAAACATGCCGAGCGCTTCGAAACCGAGATCATTTTCGACCATATCAATGAAGTCGGTCTTAAAGAAACTCCGCTCCGGCTGCGCGGCGATCAGGCAACGTACACCTGCGATGCGCTGATCATCGCAACCGGCGCGTCGGCAAAATATCTCGGCATTGCGTCCGAAGAGAAATACATGGGCCGCGGCGTCTCAGCCTGCGCGACCTGCGATGGTTTCTTCTATCGCGGCAAAGACGTCGCGGTCGTCGGCGGCGGCAACACCGCGGTCGAGGAAGCGCTATACCTGTCCAACATCGCGAAGAGCGTGACGGTGGTGCATCGGCGCGACAAATTCAGGTCGGAAAAAATTCTCGCCAATCGCCTCATGGATAAAACCCGGCATGGCAACGTGCGCGTCGAGTGGAATCACACGCTCGACGAAGTGCTCGGTGACAAGAGCGGCGTAACGGCGGTCCGCATCAAGAGCACGGAGAACGAGAAATCGCGCGACCTCGCGGTGCATGGCCTGTTCGTCGCGATCGGTCACACGCCGAACACGCAGCTCTTCGAAGGTCAGTTGGAGATGCGCGGCGGCTACATCGTCACGCACGGCGGCCTGGAAGGCAATGCGACCGCGACCAGCGTCCCGGGCGTGTTCGCCGCGGGCGACGTGCAGGATCACGTCTATCGCCAAGCGGTCACCAGCGCAGGAACCGGCTGCATGGCCGCGCTCGACGCCGACAAATACCTGGACGGCCTGGGGCACTGAGGCTTACGCCCGTAACGGGGGGGCGCGCGTTGGATCCGTCGCCAGTGCTGTGGGGCTGCCGCGAGCTGTACATCCGCACGTCCGGCACATCTGCAATCCCCGGGCGGCCGTAAGCATTGTAATGAGACCCAGAGTGGAACCGTGAGCAAGCGAGCCGGCAAAGAGCAACCCGCGAACGATCCGGTTCAGGAATTCCTCGAAGCCGTGCGAGACGTCACGCCCTTGCCGCAAACCAATCGCGTTGCGCATGCCGCCACGCCCCCCGCTCCGGTGCCGTTTCAACGGCTGCAAGACGATCGCGAGGTGCTGCGGGACAGCCTGAGCGATCAAATTCCTGCCGAGCTCGAACTGGAAACCGGCGAGGCATTGAGCTTCGCGCGTCCGAGCGTATCGCGCCAGGAGCTGCGCAAGCTGCGTGCGGGGCATTGGGCGATACAAGACCAGCTCGATCTGCATGGGATGCGTACGGACGGTGCGCGCACCTTGCTCGCGGATTTCCTCGCGCTGGCGGTAAAGCGCGGACTGCGCTGCGTCCTGGTGGTGCATGGAAAGGGCTTCGGGTCGAAAAACGGCGAGCCGGTGCTGAGGCGTAAAGTCGCAAGCTGGCTGGCGCAACGCGGCAACGTGCTCGCGTTTTGTCAGGCGCGTCCCGCCGATGGCGGCAGTGGCGCAGTGGTCATATTGCTGAAGGGCGTTAAGAGCAGGACGGTCGGCGCGCACGAGACCGACGAGGAAGACGACTGAGTTAAGCGGTTAAGGAAGCTCTGAACAAGTCTTGCGACGCGCGTTGCGTCAGGTGCGGATGGATGCGAGGCATCGCGACGAAGCCAAGGTAGGTACCTTGGCGAGGAGCGCAACGATGCAGACGCCGCACCTGACACAACCCAATAATCTGTCG
>JBBRGM010000107.1:0-11371 GCA_038240725.1 Burkholderiales bacterium
ACTTGCGCGACGCGCAACGTATGGAAGCGGGGGGCGGCCATCAGACTATTCCTGTGAAAATAGCCGAGGCAAATGCGCTACCAGGTGCCGCTCGGATACGTCCGCTGCAAATGCTGCAGGTCGGCAAGCAGCGGCGCCATATGCTCGCTGTGGATGCCCGCCTTTCCGCGCGATTCAAGAGCGTTGTTGTCCGGGATTCGCAGCGTGGCTTCTTCCAGCACATTGGTGATCGTCGACAGCCAACCGGGGGTCAGGGCGGAACACGCCGGCGCGATCGCGCCAATGCACACTTGCGTGTCGACTGCGTCGTCGGTGAACAGCTCTGCTGTGTATGGCCACAAAAAGTCCAGCGCTGCTTGCGCGCGAGCATGCGATTCTGCGGTGCCGTCACCGAGTCGCACCGTCCAGTCGGACGCGTGGCGCAGATGCGAACGTGTTTCGGCGAGAGTCTTCGGTGCCATCGCTGCAAGGGCCGCATCCGACGATTTTCTGAGCGCGCTCCAAAGCTCCGCGGTAAAAGCGCTGAACAACAAGTTGCGCGCGATGGTTTGCGCGAAGTCGCCGTTGGGCAGCTCAACCAGAGTCACGTTGCGATAGTCCGATTCGCTGCGCAAGAAAGCGATCTGATCTTCGTCGCGGCCGGCGCCTTCGAGCTCACCGGCATGCGTCAACAGGAGCCGCGCCTGCCCGAGAAGATCTAGAGCGACGTTTGCGAGCGCAAGATCTTCTTCGAGAACCGGCGCGTGACCGCACCACTCGGACAGCCGCTGACCGAGAATCAGCGCGTTGTCGCCGAGACGCAAGACGTACTCGACGTGGGCCGGCGACTCCGGATTTCTGCCCCGGTCGAGGTCGCTCGCAGCCACGTCGGATGAGTTGCGGCGGTCCCGCGCGCTCACATATGGTCCAGATCGGGCGGCAGTTTGTAGAACGTGGGATGGCGGTAGATCTTGTCCGCTGCCGGATCGAACAGCTCTGCTTTGGCATCGGGATCCGATGCCACGATATCCTGGGCTCGCACAACCCAGATGCTGACACCTTCTTGCCGGCGCGTGAACACATCGCGCGCCGCCTGCAGCGCCATTCGCGCATCGGTGGCGTGCAGGCTGCCGCAATGCTTGTGATCGAGCCCGCTGCGGCTGCGGATGAATACTTCCCATAACGGCCACTCGCGGCGCTCCATGGTTATCTCCTGTCTGCTGCGTCTTCGCTCGACTTAGCCGCGTGCTTTCGCGCGTACGCGAGCGCAGCCTCGCGTACCCAGGCGCCCTCGTTCCAGGCTTTCACTCGGGCGGCCAACCTTTCTTCATTGCATTCGCCGTGGCCATTGACGACGTTCCAGAACTCGTCCCAATCGATCGCACCGATGTCGTAGTGACCGGACGCCTCATTCCACTTCAGCGCGGCATCCGGCAAGCTCACGCCCAAGATCTTTGCTTGCGGCACGGTCGCGTCGACGAATTTCTGCCGGAGCTCATCGTTGGAAATGCGCTTGATGCCCCATTGCGAGCTCTGCTCGCCGTGTTTCGATTCGCCGTCGTGCGGGCCGAGCATCATCAGCGACGGCCACCACCAGCGGTTCACTGCATCCTGCACCATCGCGCATTGTTGCTTCGTGCCGCTCATCATCGTGAGCAACAGATCGAAGCCCTGCCGCTGATGAAAGCTCTCTTCCTTGCAGATGCGAATCATGGCTCGCGCGTACGGACCGTACGAGCATCGGCATAGCGGGATTTGATTCATGATCGCGGCGCCATCCACCAGCCATCCGACCACACCGATGTCGGCCCAGCTAGTGGTGGGATAGTTGAAGATGGATGAGTACTTCGCGCGGCCCGCATGCAGCGCTTCGATCAGCTCGTCGCGCGAAACACCCAGTGTTTCGGCTGCGGCGTATAAGTACATTCCATGACCGCCTTCGTCCTGCACTTTGGCGAGCAGGATAGTTTTGCGCTTGAGTGTCGGCGCCCGCGTGATCCAATTGCCCTCGGGCAGCATGCCGACGATTTCCGAATGTGCGTGTTGCGAGATCTGTCGAATGAGCGTCTTGCGGTACGCCTGGGGCATCCAATCTTTCGGTTCGATGAATTCGCCGCGCGCAAGCTTGGCATCGAACTCCGCCTGATATTGCTCCGGCGCTGCGGGTTCAGGGGCTGGCTTGTCAGCTTGCGGAATGTCCATCGATTGCGTGTACATTGAATGCTCCTTGGCGATGAGCCCGCGCGCTACGGCTTCGGTCTGCGGTCGAGTACACGCTTGGCTTTGCCGATCGTGACGCGCTCGATCGTAGATGGATCGGCGACCTCCACGTTGACGGAAACGCCGATCAAATTCTTGATGCAGCGTTCCAGCTCTTTTGCCACCGGCTGACGTACGGCAGCGTCGCCGGCGCCGGCGTCCGGTTTCAGCTCGACGCGCACGGTGAGGCAATCGAGGTGGCCTGCCTTGTCGACCATCAACAGGTAGTGCGGTGACAGTTGCGGCATCCGGCAGATCAGCTCCTCGATCTGAGACGGAAACAGATTGACGCCGCGAATGATCAGCATGTCATCGGTGCGGCCGGCAATTCTTTCTATTCGCCGCATGGCGCGAGCGGTGGGCGGCAGCAGCCGCGTAAGATCGCGCGTGCGATAGCGAATGACGGGAAGCGCCTCTTTGCTCAACGACGTGAAGACGAGCTCGCCGGGCGTGCCGTCGGGTAAAACTGCGCCGGTGACCGGATCGATGATCTCCGGATAGAAATGATCTTCCCAGATCACCGGCCCATCCTTCGCTTCGATGCATTCGCTGGCAACGCCAGGCCCCATCACTTCGGACAAGCCATAGATGTCGATCGCGTCGAGCCCAGCGCGCTGCTCGATAGCAACGCGCATCGATTGCGTCCACGGTTCCGCGCCGAAGATACCGATTCTCATCGCGCAGTCCGCGGGATGCATGCCCTGCCTTCCCATCTCGTCGATCAAGGTCAGCATGTACGACGGCGTCGTCATGATCACATCGGGCCGAAAGTCGGCGATCAGTTGCACCTGCTTCTCCGTTTGTCCGCCCGACATAGGTACGACGGTGCAGCCGAGCCGCTCGGCGCCGTAGTGTGCGCCCAAGCCGCCGGTAAACAATCCATATCCATACGCCACGTGCACGATGTCACCGGGACGACCGCCGGCTGCGCGAATCGAACGTGCGACCAGATGCGACCAGGTGTCGATGTCGTTGGCGGTGTAGCCGACGACAGTCGGTTTACCGGTCGTGCCGCTCGATGCGTGCACGCGTACCACACGCTCGCGCGGCACCGCAAACATGCCAAACGGATAGTTGTCGCGCAGATCCTGTTTCGTCGTGAATGGAAATTTCGCCAGATCTTCCAGCCGGACGAGATCGCGAGGATGGACGCCGTGCACTTCGAATTTACGACGGTAGTGTGCGACGTTGTCGTGTACCTGCCGCAGCGTGTGCTGCAGGCGGCGCAGTTGCAACGCCTGCAATTCGTCGCGGCTGGCGCGCTCGATCGGTTCCAACTCCGGGGGGTCGACGACTATCGGCATCGGGATTTAAGCGTCTCTGCGCCTACGCGGGCACTACCCGCCGGTCTTTGGTTCGGTGCGAACGACCACGCAGCAAAGCGATCAGCTCGCCGCGTTGATTGATCACTGACACGTCGTACACGCCGGTGCGTCCCGCGCTTGCGACCGATTTGGCTTCGGCGGTAAGCACGTCCGCCAGATTTGCCGATGCGACGAACTCCACAACGATGCTCGCAGCGAGAGTCAGCTCATTGCTGCTGTTGCAGGCAAATGCAAACGCGGAATCGGCCAGTGTCGTGATGAATCCGCCGTGGCAGATCTTGAAGCCGTTCAGCATATCGGGGCGAACCTGCATGGATAAACGCGCATAGCCCGGCCCCATCGCTTCGACCTGGATACCGAGACTCTGCGATGCGGCGTCCTCGGCAAACATGCCGCGTCCGACGTGATCGGCGAGCGCTTGCGGGTCGGATGGTATGCCTGGGTCGTTCACCGTGCTCTCCGCGGGCGTTGCGTTCGGCGCAGTTGCGCAGAAACCGAACGCGCGTTTTCAGAGTAGTCAAAACGGCATCGCGATACAAGAGGCGCTAGGAGATCGCAGGTAGTGCACCGCGGCATCGGGTACCGCATGCAAGCGACGACTGGATGGCCAGGGGTCAATCGCTGTCGAGATCTTCGCGTGCGCGCCGCATGGCGTCGCGCAGCACTGTCATGTCGCCGATATGGTTCGCCAGCAGCAAGATCAGCCGCGCGTTGAGACGCTGACTCTGTTCGTCCGTCAACTCTCGATGCAGGTCGAGCAGCGCCTCGTAGAAATCGTCGGGCGCATCGAGATTCAAATCGATGTTCAGTTTTGCCATGCCGTGTATTCCGGTGACAGCCCGCCGGTTGCGCGCCGAACGGCGTCGCGCGTCGAGCGCAAATCGAACTGGCGCCAGCGCGCGGCGACGTGCTGATCGGGGCGGATGAGATAGAACGTGTTCGGCGCGGCGCCGTAGCGTCCTGCAGCCAGTCCGTTGCGATCCTCGAGAGCTTCGACACCTTCGGCGGTCCACGAGTACAGCCTGCCGGGTGAACAGATCAACACGGGATGTACGGGCTCCGCAAGGTTGCGCAACGCGTGCAGGCGGGTGCAAATACTTGCATCTACCGGCGCGCCGCCCGCGAAATACAATCCGACGAAGCGGCCGCCAAGACTATCGATCAGCCAGACTGTGCCGGCAGCATTTTGCATCGGCGCATCGGCTGCCGGTGCGCCCGGCGACAAGCCCGCACTGAATCGATCGCTGTCGGCAGTCGTGAGCGGCGTCTTGGTGTAAGTATGCGGCATCGATAGACGGCCACTGTTTACCAATGCACGCGCGAACGGATAGCGGCGCGCGAGGTGCAACGTAGCGTCGCGAAACAAGCGGCTCGCGTTACTTTTCGGCGTGATGAAGTCGGTGCTGCGCGTCGAGGCGAGGATATTCTCATCGGCAGCGGGAAGCCGTTCGATGTCGTATGTATCGAGCAGGTTGGTCGTAGCTTTGCCACGCACGACGCGCGCGAGTTTCCAGACCAGATTGTCGCTGTCTTGAATGCCGCCGTTCGCGCCGCGCGCGCCGAACGGCGAGACCTGATGCGCCGCATCCCCGGTAAACACTACACGGCCATGCGTGAACTTTTCCATGCGGCGGCATTGAAACGTATAGACGCTGACCCATTCCAGCGTAAACGGAAGATCGGCGCCGAGCATCGCCTGTATGCGCGGGATTACCCGCTCGGGCTTGCGTTCTTCGTCGGGGTTCGCGTCCCAGCCGAGCTGGAAATCGATGCGCCAGACATCGTCTGCCTGTCGATGCAATAACGCAGATTGACGCGGATGGAACGGCGGATCGAACCAGAACCGTCGCTCGGTCGGAAAATCGGCAAGCACCTTGACGTCCGCAATCAAAAAGCGATCGCGGAACACCTGACCTCGCGCTTCCAACCCGAGCATCGTGCGAACCGGGCTGCGCGCCCCGTCGGCGACGACCAGATAATCGCAATGCGCGATGTAGCGGCCTTCGGGGGTCTGCACCGTCACGCTCACGCGGTCTTTCCGGGATTTGACGGCAACCACACGGCTGCTCCAGCGCGCATCGATGTTGTCGAGCTGCTGCACGCGTTCCACGAGCACATGCTCGAGATGATATTGCTGCAAATTGATGAACGCGGGATGCTTGTGTCCCGGCTCAGCCAGAAGATTGAATTCATACAGCAGCTCGTCGCGATGGAAAACCTTGCCCGTGTTCCACACCACGCCTTTCGCACGCGCCGGTGCACCGCAGCCCAGCCGGTCCAGAATTTCCAAAGTGCGTTTGGAAAAGCAAATTGCGCGGCTCCCCTCAGAAAGCGCCGCTGCTTCATCCAGCAATACGCAGGGGACGCCATGCAGCGCCAAGTCGATCGCCGTGCACAGACCAACCGGCCCAGCGCCGACGACGATGACCGGATAGTGCCCTGCGCTGCCCGTCACGAGTTCCGGTGGTGTGCGATAGGTGAGGAGGTCCATCGTAGATACGTACCGATTCGAACATGCGCGTCGCGCGCGACGACGCTTATATTTAGGATGAATGCGCTATGCGTACTATGGCGTTGACGCCGCTTCCATCGACGCAGAATGCGACGCTCGTTCGATTCGGAGCGCGTCTGCATGAGCGTCGCCGCACGACAGTTATAATTCGCGGATGGACCGCACCGAGCGCTTTTATCGCATTCAACAGATGCTGCGGCAGTGCCGTTCGGTCCCGGTTCAGCGATTCCTGGGTGAGCTGGAAATTTCGCTAGCGACGTTCAAGCGCGATCTCGAGTATATGCGCAGTCGGCTGCACATTCCCATTGTGTGGGACCGCGACAACAACGGCTATCGATACGATGCGGCCGAGCCGCAGCAAGAACTGCCGGGACTCTGGTTCAGCGATTCGGAGATCTATGCGCTGTTGACCATGCAGCAGCTACTCGAGAATCTGGAGCCCGGCCTGCTCGGGCCGCACCTGAAGCCGCTGCTCGAACGTCTTACCGCCGCGATCGGCGCCGGCGAACATCCCAGCGAAGCGGTGCGCAAGCGCATCCGCATCTTTCATCTTGCCAAACGCACGATGCCGCTCGCGCATTTTCAAGTGGCGGCGAATGCGTTGCTCGAGCGCAAACGCTTGCAGATCCGCTACTACAGCCGCGCGCGCGACAACGAGACGCAGCGCGCCATCTCGCCGCAACGCCTCGTGCACTATCGCGAGAACTGGTACCTCGATTCGTGGTGTCATCTGCGTAACGATATCCGCAGCTTCGCCGTCGATGCGATACGCGATGCGCGAGTACTCGATGAGCCCGCGCGTGCCGTCAGCGACGAAGATCTCGATGCGGTGTTGAGCAGCGGCTACGGTATTTTCTCAGGACGCGATGTCCAGTGGGCAAAGTTGCGTTTCAGTGCCGAGCGCGCACGCTGGGTTGCGAACGAACAATGGCATCCGCAACAGCGCGCGCACACCCAAACCGACGGCAGCTACCTGCTCGAAGTCCCTTATGCCGATCCACGCGAGTTGCTCGGCGACATCCTGCGGCACGGCGCGGAAGTTGAGGTACTGGCACCGGAGGCGTTACGCGAACAAGCGCGATCGGCGCTGCGGCGTGCGCTCGCGCGTTACGATCGATGACGGTCGCTCGCACCGCGTTGATAGGTCTCGGATTGCAGCGCGTGTACCGCGACACGGTTTACTGGATCGACGCTCATCCGCACGCGATCGCGGTGCGCATCGATGAATCAAACGTGCAACTCGATCGACTGCTGGCGGCGCGCTCGGAGCGTCGCTGGATATTCATCACCGCATGCAATCCGCGATCGAAGCGCTCGTCGTCCTGGCGCAATCACGCACGCCAACACGCGCTGCTGCAATCGGTGCGGCGATCCGGAAAGCGATGGCTGAACGGGCTGGGCGAGGGCCTCGACAATGAGTGGTTGCCAGAGCCTAGCATCGTCGTGTTCGGATTGGGGCCCCATGCAGGGCGTCGACTTGGCCGCCAGTTTGGTCAGTTTGCGGTGGTGGCTGGGCGGCTAGGCGGTCGAGCCCAGTTGCTCTGGTGCGATCAGGTTTCCCGCGGGCACATCGTTGACCCGGGACTAGCGTCCTCCTATGCGGGCACGCGCTCGAAAAGGCGATGATCATGTCTGTTCATCACCCGCTCGATTGCTGCTCTGGTTCCTCGCCCGGGCGGGCGGGGCGCCTTCACATGGCACCCGCGCTCAACGCCGGACGCCTGCGTCGAGCATCTGGTCTGAATCGAAGACGCTCCGAAGGGGCCAGTGCGGGTGATGCAGGAATAGCGTGGGATTGACGTTGAGGTTCTGGCAGGGGAGGTAGGGATCGAACCTACGTATGCCGGAATCAGAATCCGGTGCCTTTCCGCTTGGCGACTCCCCTGTAGATTTCGGAAGAGCGCGATTATCGCAAAATCTGCGGCGCGGTGCGGCTGGAAAATCGATTTGCCGTGAGTATTACTGCTTGCAGCCGACGCTGTGCGGTCGGCCGCAAGTGCAAGGATGCCTGCTTAACGCGCCGGAACGTCCCGTTTGCTCGCCAGCTTCACTCGCGAGAGTTCGACCGTCGCTGCCTTCGGCAGCGGCGTTGCTCTGGGTTTTCCCGGGCTGAAATAAGTTTGCGTTATGTACGCGGCGAGCCGATGCAGGACGGTCGGCTGCGAGGTCAGAGCCTGTTCCAGCATTCCTTCGGCACGCGTCACCACGATCGCAACGACCGCGAGCAGTACCGGCACGACCAGCATTAAGAATCCAATCCCCAAACTGACTTGCACGAACGGGAGTTGTCCCGCGAGCCAGTGGCAAAACACAATCCAAGCGTCAGTCATCGTAGTCCTTCAACCGGTTACGTGAAGAGGCAATCCGCTTCCAACACCGGTTTTAATTGTGCCTGACTACTCGCGCAGGGGAATATGAATAAAGCAATAGGATGCTCACAACCGAAAAACTGTTGCGTAAACCGCACACGTGTACCAACAGGGAGACAGTCGGAGTGTCGATTAACTGCGCGAAACGTTATTTTCGATCGGGCGAATGGAAAGACAGGCAATACAGTAAGCACACGACTAGTTTATACCACTCGGGTGGGAGCGACACTCCAGAGGGGTGGCTAGGCGCGCTCGCTAAATCACCGTTCTACTGCGGCACGTAGCGAGCGCGTTCAACTGCTTGAAGACTAGTGGACCTCGCGGGCGCCTAACCGCTCGAGGGCGACGAGAAACCAGTAGGCTGCGGCCAGACAAAGCACCATGGCCAAGCATTCGAGGCTGAGCCGAGCCCAGTTGATCGTTACCGCAGAGGCGCCAAGCGCATTCGGCGGCAAATAAAAGGGAGATCGTCCCATCGCGACACTGTCGCCGCCGGGGTAGAGCGCCCGGAACGGCGGCAAAAAGAATTCGACCAGCAACAGCAAACCGCCGGGGCCAATGAGAACATATTTCAGGAACGACATTTCCATGGGGGTGGATCCTTGCAAGTAGAGCTTCTCTCCCGCGCAAAACGCGCGCGAGTTTCGATCAGTCTCTTTTATTTAGTCGCTGAATGGACTCGACTTCTGAAATGCGCACTGCCGAGCCTTAGCATTCACTGGGCCAGTCAAGTTAGACCGATCTTTTTGGGTAGGTTCGAGCGGGTCGAACGATTTCGCAGCCATCAATTCCGATACCCTGGGGATCTGCCGCGAGAACGATTCGCCATTCTAACGACTAAGGCACTGAAACAACAGTGGCTGTTGATACGGTATGACGCCGTACGTGCCCGCCATTTTTTTCTTCCGCGCATTCTCATGCCGATGTCTTGGTGTGATCGCATCCCCTCGCATTCGTTCCTGCGCCGAGTTGGACCGTTTCGATGCAACTGTGCACAGCGTTAGTGCATGTCGAATGGCAATGAAGATGCTTAACGCATGAGAATGCAGCCGTGATCCCATCATTAGGCGCTTTGGGCGGAGTCGAAATCCTGCAACGAGCCGCAAGCGATATTCGGGCCCCTACATTGCGGCGCCGCAAACTCCTCAAGCTTAGGTGGCTCCGGTCGATAAAGTTCGACATCGCCCACCGTATGATCGCCTTCGATATTGCAGATGCACGTCGCGGCATTTTTGCTGACTTTCGCTGTGACGCTGGTGACCGGCATATCCGCGGCCATCGCAGACGACGACGCCGTCCTGCCTGCTGCTCTCGAAGCGATCATGCAGGCGGAATCTCCCGCTGTTGAACCGCGTCAAGTCGTCACGTTGCAAATTCGCGTTCGGAATCTCAAGCAAGAACCCGATACTTTCGACGTAAGCCTCGCGCTCCCAGCCGGCTGGAGTGCGCTCAAGCCCGACACTGCATTCTCTCTGCCGGCAGCGGAGTCGAGCGTGCGCTGGGCAAGCTTCATCGTTGCACCCACCGCAATCGCCGGCGACTACCGCGTCGGCTATCAGGTTCGATCGCAAACGCATCCGACCATTACAGCGCAGGCAACGATCGACGTACACGTCCTGCCGGTGACGCGCATCGAGGCACGCGCCGTGAACGTGCCGGATGTCGCCGCCGCCGGCGAAACAATCGTTGTTATTTTCAGCGTGAAGAACGCCGGCAACGCGCCAGTCACCGTGGAATATCACGCACAGACCGCGTTGGGATCGCCGCTCGATTCTGCATCAGGCAGCATGCTGATGAGTATCGGCGAGACCAAACGCATCGAACTTCGTGTTACACCGGACGTCGCCGTAAGACCGCGCCAGGAGCTCATCACGCTCACCGTGCGAGCCGCTGATCGTCCGCCCCTACAGGCTAGCGCGAGCATAAGGGTATTGCCGAGTGAGGGCACTGGCGGCGATCTCGCGATGACGTTGCCGATGAATCTAGCGGTGCATCCAGGAGGTCAAGCCGATAACTCGCAGGCGCGTGCTGGCTGGCAAACAGAGCTCGCCGGCGGCGGGGTAGTCAACTCAGCCGGTCGCAGCAGTTTAAATTATCTCGTGCGGCAGCCGGATCAGCGCCTGGGCAACGCGGGCGGCGGGACCGATGAGTATCGCGTCGAATACTCCGACCCGACTAGCCAGTTTGCCTTGGGCGATCGCACCTACGCGTTGTCGCCGTTGACCCAGGGCGGCCGTTACGGTCGCGGCGCGCAGGTCGGACAAGAGATCGAAGGCGTCGGCGTGTCGGCCTATCATGTCGAGGATCGCAACAGCTTCACCTCGCCCGGCGAGAGCGGGCTCAATCTCGGTTATCGCGTGGATCCAACTTCACGGGTCAGCGTCAATTTGCTGGACAAGGGTGACAGCTCGCGCGTCGGCGGACTGCGCCACCAGGCCGCATGGAATCGATATCTGGACACGGACGTCGAAGTCGCCGATGGCGGCGGCAACGGCGCACAGGGCGGCGCAATGCGAGCCGACTTGAAAGGTGCGGACGACCGTCTGAAATATAATCTGCGCATGCTCGATGCCGGCGCGGACTACACCGGAACCTATCGCGACACGCGCCAGCATCTCGGCTCGCTCGAGTATGGCTTGTCGCCTAACCTGCGTCTGCATGGCAACGCACGATTGCAGCGAGACAATCTCGATCGCGATCCGTCGCGGCCGGCGCCGTACGAACAGCAGCTTAGCGTGGGTCCCGATTACCGCATCAACGATCGCACGCGCTTCAGCGTCGACCTAGGTGGACGTGATCGCAACGACGAGGCGATGGCGGGCACCAAAAAACTCCGGGGATCGCGGGGGCTCGGGGGTGGGGGTCTAGGGGCCCACGCGAAGCTGGTGTTCGGACGGCGCCCGGCGCGCCCGCACGCCGTGGGGAAT
>JBBRGM010000108.1:0-11331 GCA_038240725.1 Burkholderiales bacterium
CCGAATGAATTCTAAGGACGATTTCCAGCCGCGACAAACGTTTCTTCGAGCAATGCCGCGGAGTTCAAGGAGGCCTAGGGAAGCTCTGAACAAGTCTTGCGAGCGCGACTGGGGTGATTTTGGCCGAGGGCAAGAGGGCGAGGACGCCGTGTCGCCCGCCTACACCAGGATGAGGCCACGCGGGCATCGGCCCAAATCACCCCGGTCCCTCTAGAGAGACGACAGATCATTGGGTTGCCTCAGGTGCGGCGTGTGCATCGTTGCGCTCCTCGCCAAGGTACCTACCTTGACTTCGTCGCGACGCCTCGCATCCATCCGCACCTGACGCAACGCGCACGCAAGACTTGTTCAGAGCTTCCCTAGATATTGCCGCACCGTTCGCTGCGATCCGTACGCGCCGATTTATCGCGACGATTCTGTCACCGGTGCACGGATTGAACGCATGCGATAGATCGGCAGAAGGCGGATCAGTCGAGCTCTGCAACGAAGTAAGGCTCGCCTTCAGGCTCGGCGTAGAACGCAACGATAGCGCGGTCCCACTCTCGTAATGTATAGAGGAACTCGGCGACTGTACGTTGAATGCGTCGGCCGTGCTCATGCGTCACTTGCCCGTGTTCCGCGTAAATCTCGGCTGCGAGATTGTTGTGTTGTTGTTCGATGTCCATCAGCTCGTGCATTCGGAATGGTCTGATCACTTCCGGCTTCACCAGTCCGAGCAACTCGAGCTGATCCCAAAACTCGATCTGACTGTCGGCGACGCCCGGCAGCTCGGATGGCTGCTCCAACGAGGCCACACAGCCGGCGTAGGCCAGCAGGTCGGACCTGGCAGCCGCCGCAAGAAATCCGATGATCGCTGCGGTCGAGGGCAGCACGCTGGCCGTTTCGAGCGAGATCTTTGGGATCGCCGTCTCCAGCCCGGTTCTCAACCAGGGGCCATGCGTGTATTCATCGGCAAGATACTCGGTCAGCATCATGCGCAGGCGCTCGGACTGCGCGCTGCGAATCGCCTCGGACAAATGCGTAGCGACGAGCGATGTGAAGTGATGCCTCTCGACCAGAAAACCGAGCAGCAGGCGCGCATGGCCGCGTCCTTCCATGATCCGTGTGATCGCACCACTCTCGCTATGCCTGTCTTGCAGGCGTCTGCCGCGATTCACCAAGTTCCGGCAGAATGCGACGCCCGGCAGGTCCTCGCTCGACCCGGATTCGACAACGCCTTCCTCAAATAGATACTGGAGGGCTGCAATCGTCGACCCCAGCTCGCGTCCGGTGCGCTGTGAGATCTCTCGCTGATCGAGGCTGCCGTCCGCGATTGCGAATAACTTCTGCATGAACCCAGCATCCTCGGGCTCGAATTCCAGCGCCTTCCAGCTAAGATCGACGCGGGCGCTCGTTGCATCGGCGTTAACCTCGAGTCGCAGACCGCGCACCACGCGCGGCTTGAACGCTTCGGGAAGGACTTCCGAGACCGGAAGTTTCGAGCTCCATGTTTTTCTGCCGGGCATTGTTCAACTCCGTTGTTGTCGAATCGCGATATCCGGGTTGTCAGCCATCGCACGATCGCGCCATTGCTTCAGCGAAACCGTTGCATGGTTGCATGGGTAGTGCGCTGGAAGTATGAGAGCGGCGCGGTGTTGCACGCCTTCAGGCTGGCGACGCACGGCGCGACTGGGTGCCCGCCCGTTGGCGATGCGAGGTGAAACGCACTGATAGGCGATTGCATCGGTCCGTCGCCGCCGTTGGCAGGAACGTAGTGCGCAGGTGAGCGCGATGGATCGCTAGAATTGAGCGATCGCGAGGCAGATACGGAGTCTTATCTCAAGCCGGCATGCAAGCCGTGCTGACCCTCTGGACCAGGTTGCCGATCGCCGTTTCCAAAGACAGCACTTGCCGACTGATCTGCGCTTCGCGCGCTGCCAGCTCCTTGTGATTCTTATCTGCTTCGCCTGCCGCCTCCGGCGCGGTCTGCTTGAGCTTGCCCTTCACTTCTTGCAGCTCTTTTTCGGCGACGTTGATCTTGGCTTCCAGGTCGTGCAAATTCGCCCGCTCCTGCGGGCAGGCGGGATCGGGGACTAGTTTGCCGGCTGAGCGCCATCCGGACAGCTGAAACTTAGCCGCGGGCGTTGCGTTCTGCACGCGTGAGTCGTCCGAGTCGGCATACGACGCGAACGCCGCAATCAGCAAACAAAGCAATAACGCAAAACGCATAACGACCTCTTTCGTTGTTAGGCACCTTCGCGCGAGATCGACGACGGTGCGCTTTGGTGATGCCGATATTTCGGCGCGCAATACACAAACTGAAGCGAAACTCAGCGCCTCGCCCCAGGCACGTCAGCGAGCGACGCGTGACAGGGTGATCGCCTCTTCAGGACAGGCTGCCACACATAGTCCGCAGCCGTGACATGCATCCGCACGCGTTGCGAACGCCTGCTTGCCACCATGTACCCAAAGCTTCATGCGGCCGATGCGCGAGAGCTGCGCTTTCTCCGCATCGTCCAGCTTGCGCACGTCGAACACGCTATACGGACAAACGCGCACGCAATCGGCCTTCGCTTCACACCGATTGCGATCGATGACCGGGTAAACGACGCCGGCCTCTTGCTTGCATTCGGCCTCCGCGCTCGCCGCCACGCTCACGCCATCAGCGGTCGGAAGCGAATGCGTTTCGGCGCTTCATCGCCCAGGCGGCGCTTCTTGTCCGCCTCGTACTCGTGATAGTTGCCGTTGTAGAACACGACTTGCGAGTCGCCCTCGAATGCGAGGATGTGACTGGCGATGCGATCGAGAAACCAGCGGTCGTGCGAGATTACCAGCACGCTGCCGGCAAACTCGAGCAAGGCATCTTCGAGCGCGCGCAAGGTTTCGACGTCGAGGTCGTTGGAGGGTTCATCGAGCAGCAATACATTGGCGCCCTGGATCAACGTCTTCGCCAGGTGCAGACGGCCGCGCTCGCCGCCGGACAGCTTGCCGACGAGCTTCTGTTGATCCGCGCCCTTGAAGTTGAAGCGGCCCATGTAGGCGCGTGAAGGCATTTCGAATTTGCCGACGGTGAGAATGTCGGCACCGCCGGAGACGGCTTCCCAGACGGTCTTGTCATCGGGCAGGGACTCGCGCGATTGATCGACGTGCGCGAGTTGCACGGTGTGACCGATGGTGATCTCGCCGCTGTCGGGCTGCTCGCGTCCCGCGATCATGCGGAACAAGGTCGACTTGCCGGCGCCGTTCGGGCCGATGATGCCGACGATGGCACCCGCGGGAATTTCCAGGCTCAGTTTATCGATCAGCAGGCGATCGCCGTAGCCTTTGCTGACGTCTTTGAACTGAATCACGTTGTTGCCCAGACGCTCGGCCACCGGGATGAAAATTTCCTGCGTCTCGTTGCGAGTCTGGTGCTCGTAGGACGACAGCTCATCGAAGCGCGCGATACGGGCTTTGCTCTTTGCCTGGCGCGCTTTCGGATTCGAGCGCACCCATTCCTACTCTTTCTGCATCGCTTTGATGCGCGCGGATTCCTGCTTCGCTTCGGTTTCCAGCCGCTGCTCTTTCTGCTCGAGCCACGAGCTGTAGTTGCCTTTCCATGGAATGCCGTAGCCGCGGTCGAGCTCGAGAATCCACTCGGCGGCGTTGTCGAGGAAGTAGCGGTCATGCGTCACGGCGACCACAGTGCCGGGGAATTTTTTCAGAAACACTTCGAGCCAATCCACACTCTCGGCATCCAGGTGGTTGGTCGGCTCATCGAGCAACAGCATGTCGGGCTTGGACAGCAGCAAACGGCAGAGGGCCACGCGCCGGCGCTCGCCGCCGGAGAGCGGTCCGATCTTGGCGTCCCACGGCGGCAGCCGCAGCGCGTCGGCGGCGACTTCGAGCTGATGTTCGACGTCGGTGCCGCTGGTAGACAGGATCGCTTCGTACTTGGCCTGATCGGTCGCGAGCTTATCGAAATCCGCATCGGGCTCGGCATATGCCGCGTAGATCTCATCGAGCTTGGCTTTCGCTTCGAATACTTCGCCCAAACCTTGTTCCACCGCCTGCCGCACCGTCTGCTCGGGATCGAGCTGCGGCTCCTGCGGCAGAAAGCCGATGCGCAGGTCGGGCATCGGCACCGCTTCGCCTTCGATGTCCTTGTCCTCGCCCGCCATGATGCGGAGCAGGCTGGACTTGCCCGAGCCGTTGAGTCCCAGTACGCCGATCTTGGCGCCCGGGAAGAATGACAGCGAGATGTCCTTGAGAATTGCGCGTTTGGGCGGAACGATCTTGCCCACCCGATTCATGGTGTAAACGTATTGAGCCATCGCGTATTCGAAGAGGTGCTACGGTGAAAGAGGTCGCTGCGGTCAGCGGCACACGAGCAAGATCGCAATTATGCGGCAACCCGCAGCGCGCTGCACAAATGGCGCTTGCGAAGCTAAGGGCGCAGCGCCTCGTCGAGCAGTTCCAGCCAGTGACGTACCGGCACTGCGGTGCCGCTTTGGATGTGGGCGAGGCAGCCGACGTTTGCCGTGGCAATGACCGCAGGCGCGCCCGATTGCAGCGCCGTCACTTTGTTATCGCGCAACTGCTGCGAAAGCTTGGTCTGCAGCATCGAATAGGTGCCGGCCGAGCCGCAGCATAGGTGCGCGTCGGGAACGACAGTGAGCTCGTACCCGGCTTCACGCAGCAAGGTCTCAGCGGGCCCGCTGATTTGCTGCGCATGTTGCAGCGAGCAGGGCGCATGAAACGCTACCTTGCCGCGCATGCTGGGGACGATCCATTCCTGCAAACGCGCGCGGTGCTCGAATAGAATTTCGGATGCATCGCGCGTCAACTCGGAGATGCGTCTGGCCTTTTCCGCATAGCGCGGATCGCGCTCGAGCAGATGGCCGTATTCCTTCACCAATGTGCCGCAGCCACTGGCCGTCATCACGATCGCATCGATGCCTTGTTCCACCTGCGGCCACCACGCATCGATCAAGCGCCGCATCGTATCGAGCCCTGCTGCCTGCGCGTTCAAGTGATAGGCAACGGCGCCGCAGCAGCCGGCGCCGGACGCGGCAACCAGCGAGATGCAGATACGATCGAGCACGCGCGCCAGCGCAGGATTGATCGTCGGCGCAATGCCCGGCTGCACGCAGCCTTGCAGCACGAGCATTCGGCGCGCGTGCCGCGGTTCCGGCCATGGCGTCGCTTTCAATTTCGGCGGCACTTTCGAGCGCAGCGCCGCGGGCAGCAACGGCCGAAACAGCTGGCCCATGCGCAGCACCGGCGTGAACAGCATCGCGTGCGGCAGAAAATTCTTCAATGCCGAGCGATACACCGCCTCGGCAAAGCCGCGTCCCACTTCTTTCTCGACGATGCCCCGCCCGATGTCTACCAATCGACCGTAGCGAACACCGGACGGACAGGTTGTCTCGCACGCGCGGCAGGTCAGACAGCGATCCAGATGCAGCTGAGTCTTCTCGGAAACGCGTCCGCCTTCTAGCAATTCCTTCATCAGATAGATGCGTCCGCGCGGCCCGTCGAGCTCATCGCCCAGCAGCTGATAGGTCGGACAGGTCGCCGTGCAGAAGCCGCAATGCACACACGCGCGCAGAATGGCGTTGGCCTCTTGGCCTTCCGGCGTATCGCGGATCGATTCAGCGAGATTGGTTTTCATGAGCAGTCAACGTTAACAAGGATGCGGACAACGCCGCAGTCCAATCAAAATTTTGCATGCAGCCGCCGCGGACAGAAGATACCGAGCGGATCGAACGCGGCTTTGATTCGCGTATGCAATCCAAGCACGCCGGGGTCGAGTTGCATGATCTCGTCGCCGGCGATTCCACGATAGCGCGTCGCGTGTCCGCCGGCAGCACGCGCGGCAGCGAAGACTTTATCGGCCGAGATATCGGTCGACAGCCAGCGCAGGCTGCCGTTCCACTCGATAACATGATCGCCGGGTAGATTGAGCGGGGGCGTCGTGGCCTTGATGCTGAGGCGCCACAGCGGTGGTTTGAACGCAGCGTGCGTTTGTTCTCGCAACGCTGTCCAGAAATCTGCGCCTTCGCGCACGAGATCGCCGCCCAGGCGCAGACGTGCTGCATTGACGCCGAGCGCGCTGCCGGATAGTCGAACGTTGAGGTGTCCGTCCGTGTAGCACGTTGCCGAGATCGGGATCGGCTGACCAGCCCAGCGATTCATCGTCTGAATAGCTTTGGTGCCATCCATCTCGAAGCGCAGTGTCAGCTCGGTTTCCGGGCGCGGCAGAACCTTCAGCGAGACTTCGAGGATCACGCCCAGCGTGCCGAACGACCCGGCCATCAGGCGCGACACATCGAAGCCCGCGAC
This sequence comes from Burkholderiales bacterium, assembly GCA_038240725.1. Taxonomy (GTDB): domain Bacteria; phylum Pseudomonadota; class Gammaproteobacteria; order Burkholderiales; family SHXO01; genus SHXO01. The sequence continues at coordinate 6,304 of JBBRGM010000108.1, forward strand.
GTTTTTCATGACTTGACCGCCGAAGCGCAGATCCTCGCCCTGACTGTCGAGCATGCGCACGCCGAGCATGAAATCGCGCACCGAGCCGGCGTAGGCACGGCGCGGACCGGAGAAGCCGGCAGCGACGCAGCCGCCGAGCGTCGCGTTCAATCCGTAGTGCGGCGACTCGCAGGCGAGCATCTGGCCGCGTTCGCTCAACGTGCGCTCGATCTCGCCGATCGGCGTACCTGCACGCGCGGTCATCACCAGCTCGCTCGGTTCGTAATCGACCACGCCGCGATACGCGCCGACGTCGAGCAGCTCGCCTTCCAGGCGATGTGCATAAAAGTCTTTGCTGCCGCTGCCGCGAATGCGCAACGGCGTGTGGGCGGCGCCAGCTTGCTTGATGCGTGCGCTCAACTCAGAAACGATGGGATCCATTGATCATCGACGCGCCGCTCACCAAGCTTCGCGCAAGCCGGTAAACGAAAGAGAGTTATTGGAACAACGAGTGCGGTGCGACTCGCCGTGCAAGCCGATACCGCCACCGCGTGCGCGCTGCGGGTCATTGCGGGGCGATCCGTTTTCGAGTTTCGCGGCGTGACGAGCTTAAAAGCGCGGCAGCTCCGGAAACTTTTCCTGGCCGCGATGCACGTGCATGGCGCCGAATTCCGCGCAGCGGTGCAAGGTGGGCACCGCCTTGCCGGGATTCAGCAAACCATGCTCGTCGAACGCGGTTTTGATGCGCAGAAACGTGCTCAACTCGAGCGGCTTGAACTGCAGACACATCTGGTCGATCTTCTCGATGCCGACGCCGTGCTCGCCGGTGATAGTGCCGCCGGCAGCGATACACAACTCGAGGATGCGCGCGCCGAACGCTTCGGCCCGCTGCAGTTGATCGCCTTCATTCGAATCGAACATGATCAGCGGATGCAGATTGCCATCGCCTGCGTGAAATACGTTGGGACACTTCAGCGCGAATTGTTTCGACAGCGCCTGAATGCCTTCCAGTACTTCGCCGAGTTTCTTCTTCGGAATGGTGCCGTCCATGCAGTAGTAATCCGGCAGTATGCGGCCAACCGCGGGGAACGCAGCTTTGCGTCCGGACCAGAATTTCAAGCGCTCGACATCGTCGCGCGATAAGCGAATTTCAACCGCGCCGCTTTCCAGCATCACTTCGGAGACGCGCTCGATCTCGGCGGCGACTTCTTCTGCAGTGCCGTCCGATTCGCACAACAGAATCGCTTCGGCATCGAGCGGATAGCCGGCGTGCACGAACTGCTCGACCGCTTCGGTCGCGAGCTTGTCCATCATTTCCAAACCCGCCGGTACGATGCCCGCGCCGATGATGCTGGCGACGGCATCGCCGGCTTTGAGCAGCGAGTCGAATGCCGCGAGCACGACTTGCGCCTTTTCTGGTTTCGCCAGCAGCTTGACGGTGACTTCGGTGACGATGCCGAGCAATCCTTCGGAACCGGTGGCGAGCGCCATCAGGTCGTAACCCGGCGCATCGAGACCAAGCGAGCCGAATTCGAGCAGCTCGCCCTCGATCGTCACGAAGCGCAGCGCCAGCAAATTGTGGACGGTGAGGCCGTATTTCAAACAATGCACGCCGCCGGAATTTTCCGCGACGTTGCCGCCGATGCTGCAGGCGATCTGGCTGGAAGGATCGGGCGCGTAATACAGACCGAACGGCGCCGCGGCCTCGGAGATCGCGAGGTTGCGCACGCCGGGTTGCACGCGCGCGAGCCGCGTGACCGGATCGACCTCGAGAATTTTCTTCAGCTTCGACAGCCCTAAGGTCACCCCCTGCAGATGCGGCATCGCGCCGCCCGACAAGCCGGTGCCGGCGCCGCGTGCCACAACCGGTACACGCGCTTCGAAGCAAATGCGCATGACCTGCTGCACTTGCTGTTCGTTTTCCGGCAAGGCAACTGCAAGCGGCACCGCGCAGTGTGCGGACAAGCCGTCGCATTCGTATGGCTTCAGATCTTCCAACTCATGCAGCAGCGATCCCGGCGCCAGTACCTCGGCGAGACGACGCACCAGCTCAGCCTTGTCGATCTGCGGTTCGAGCGCGGTTGCGAGAAGTTCGGATTTGCCCATGAGAATCCGCCTGTAGAGATCGGTCTAGTTGGAATCCGAGGCGATCAGAATCGCGCGGAAGTCGTTGACGTTGGTGAGCGTCGGGCCGGTGATGACGAGGTCGTTCAACGCGGAGAAGAAACTGTAGCCGTTATTGTCCGCGAGGTAGGCCTTTGCGTCCACGCCGAGCTCGGCGGCGCGCTTCAGCGAATCGGGCGTGATGATCGCGCCGGCATTATCTTCCGTGCCATCGACACCATCGGTGTCGCCGGCGAGCGCGTAGACGTGCGGCTCGCCCGCGAGGGCGACGGTCAGCGCCAATAGAAATTCGGCGTTGCGTCCGCCGCGGCCTTTGCCACGCACCGTGACCGTCGTTTCTCCGCCGGACAGCAGCACACACGGTGCAGGCAACGGTTGCCTATGACGCAGCACTTGCCGCGCGATACCGGCGTGAACGAGTGCCACGTCGCGCGATTCGCCTTCGAGGCTGTCGCCCAGGATGATCGGCGTGACGCCGGCCTGCCGCGCCACTTCCGCGGCGGCCTCCAGCGATTGCTGAGGCGCGGCGACCATGTGTGTCGAGGTATTCTTCAGGCGCGGATCGCCCGGCTTCGGCGTTTCATCTTTCGCTGCTCGCAAATGCGCAATGACCGAAGCCGGGTCGGTAATGTTGTACTTTTCCAAGATCGCTCGCGCATCGGCAAACGTCGTCGCATCGGCAACGGTCGGCCCCGATGCGATCACCGCGGGATCGTCGCCCGGCACATCGGAGATCGTCAAGGTCACCACCCGCGCGGGCGCCGCCGCAGCGGCCAGCCGTCCGCCCTTGATCGCCGATAGATGTTTGCGCACGCAATTCATCTCGGTGATGTTGGCGCCGCTTTTCAACAGCGCGCGATTGATCGCTTGTTTGTCTTCCAAGGTAAGGCCGGGTGCGGGTAATGCGAGCAAAGAGGAACCGCCACCCGAAATAAGACACAGCACGAGGTCATCTGCGCTCAGGCCTTGCACCATCTTCAAGATACGTTCGGCTGCGCTGCGCCCTGCGAGGTCGGGCACGGGATGCGCCGCTTCGACGACTTCGATGGATTTGCACGCGAGGTGATGCCCGTAGCGCGTTACCACTAAACCACTGAGCTCGCCGCGCCAGTTGTCTTCCACCGCTTTCGCCATCGATGCTGCGGCCTTGCCCGCGCCGACGACGATGGTGCGTCCCTTCGGCGCGTGCGGCAGAAACGGCGGCAAACATTTGTCCGGCATCGCACGCGCGATGGCATTGTCGAACATGCGGCGCAGCAGGTCGGTTTCCTTGGTCTTCATGTCTGCGCTTCGCATGCGACTTGCTGTTCGCTATGGCTTCGCGACTTCGTGATTCGCCATGCCTTCCAGCGCACGCACCATCGCGGAGTGATCCCATTGTCCGCCGCCATGCGACACGCACGCGTTGAACAACTCTTGCGCCATCGCGGTATTCGGCAGCGATACGCCGAGCTGACGTGCATTGGTGAGCGCGAGGTTGAGATCTTTCTGATGCAGCTCGATGCGAAAGCCGGGATCGAACGTACGCTTGATCATGCGCTCGCCGTGCACTTCGAGCACGCGCGACGCGGCGAACCCGCCCATCAGTGCCTGCCGGACTTTCGCGGGGTCGGCGCCGGCCTTCGAGGCAAACAGCAAGGCTTCGGCGACGGCTTCGATATTGAGCGCGACGATGATCTGATTTGCCACTTTCGTCGTCTGGCCCGCGCCGTTGCCGCCGACCAGCGTGATGTTCTTGCCCATCAGCTCGAACAGCGGCTTCACTTTCTCGAACGTGCTGTCCTTGGCGCCGATCATGATGGTGAGCGCGGCATTCTTCGCACCGACCTCGCCGCCGGATACTGGCGCGTCGACATATTCGCAGCCGAGCTTGTTGATGCGCTCGGCGAACTCTTTCGTTGCAAACGGCGAGATCGAGCTCATGTCGATTACGATCTTGCCTGCGCTCAAGCCTTCGGCGACGCCGTCTTTGCCGAATAGAGCTTTCTCGACGTCGGGCGTATCCGGCACCATGGTGATGATGATGTCGGCTTTCTGCGCGACCTCTTTCGCGTTCGCGCATGCGCTGGCGCCGGCTTCGGTCAGTTCTTTCGGCGCGCCGCTGCGGCTGCTGACAAACAACGTGTGACCGCCCTTGATCAGGTTCGCCGCCATCGGCTTGCCCATGATTCCCAGCCCGATGAATCCTACTTTGCTCATGCTCGATCCTCGATCAGATTCGTTCGCGTGTTGCGGAGATTTGCGTTGCTGATGGACTACGACTTCATCCAGCCCAGCCCTGCTTCCGTGTTGCCGGCCGGCCGATACTCGCAGCCGATCCAGCCCTGATAGCCCAGCTTGTCGATTTGCGAGAACAGAAACGGATAGTTGATCTCGCCGGTGCCGGGCTCGTGCCGGCCGGGCGTGTCGGCGAGCTGCATGTGGCCGATCTTATCGAGATTTTTTTCGATGGTCGGCGTGAGATCGCCTTCCATGATCTGCATGTGATAGATGTCGTACTGAAAGCGCAGATTCGGCACCTTCGCGTAATGCATGATGTCGAACGCCTGCCTCGAATAATTCAGATAAAAGCCCGGGATGTCGCGCGTGTTGATCGCTTCGATCAGCAGATTGATGCCGTGCTTAGCCAGCTCTTTGCCGGCGAACTGCAGATTGGCGATGTAGGTTTCGCGCAGCTGCGCCTCGCCGACGCCGCGCGGTTTGAGTCCCGCCATGCAGTGGATCTGTTTGCAGTCGAGTACCTTGGCAAACTCAACGGCTTTGCCGACGCCCTCCTGAAAGGCGTCGACCCGCGATGGATCGCAGGCCATGCCGCGCTCGCCGGCGTTCCAATCGCCCGGCGGCATGTTGAACAGCACGACCTGCAGATTATTCTTGCGGACCAGCTCGGCGAGCTGCGCCGGCTCGTAAGCATAAGGAAACAGG
>JBBRGM010000109.1:0-11288 GCA_038240725.1 Burkholderiales bacterium
CGCAGGGCAGCTGCTCGGCATTCCCACCGTGATCGTGATGCCGCAGGATGCGCCTGCAGTTAAAGTTGCAGCGACACGCGGATACGGCGGCGAGGTCGTGCTGTACGACAAGCACACCAGCGTGCGCGAAGAAGTTGCGGCGCGTATCGCTGAAGAACGGCGACTCACCGTCATTCCGCCATACGATCACGCCGACGTGATTGCCGGCCAAGGCACGGCAGCGAAAGAGCTGATCGACGAAGTCGGCGCACTCGACTACTTGTTCGTGTGCGTGGGCGGCGGCGGATTGATTTCGGGCTGCGCGATCGCCGCGGCTGCGTTGTCGCCCGGCTGCAAGGTTATCGGGGTCGAGCCGGAAGCGGGCGACGATGCCACGCGCTCGTTCAAAACCGGCACATTGCAGACCTGCCACAACCCCGACACGATCGCCGATGGGGCACGCACGCCTTACCTCGGCAAGCTCACATTCCCGCTGGTGCTCGAATACGTTCACGACATGGTCACCGTGAACGATAGCGAATTGCTCGACGCAATGTTCTATCTCTGGGAGCGGATGAAGATCGTGGTCGAGCCCACCGGCGCACTCGGGGCGGCGGGATTATTCGAGAACAAGATCCGCGTCCCGGCCAGATCGCGAGTCGGCGTTATCTTGTCGGGCGGAAACGTTGATCTAACGCAAGTGCGATCGCAATGGCACGCATAGTTGCGGCCCACGGTTAGTAACTTAGCAACACCGAAATTTCAATCTTGCGGATCTGATCGAACGGACGATGCTCCCACGCATCCGCACCGCTCGACGTGCGCATCAATCGCCGGCGATCATCATGTGATCGACTAGAATCGATCCGCACTGCCGCGAGCCGCGCACCAGCATATCGTTGCCGACCGCGACGATGCCGCGAAATATTTCCTGCAACGTACCGGCGATGGTGATTTCCTGCACCGGAAATGCGATCTCGCCGTTCTCCACCCAGAAGCCGGCGGCACCGCGCGAGTAGTCGCCGGTAACTTGATTGACGCCCATGCCCAGTAACTCGGTCACCAGCAGGCCACGGCCCATTTTGCGCAGCATCTCCTCGAAGTTCTCGCCGGTGGAATTCAGCATCAGGTTGTGATTGCCGCCGGCGTTACCGGTGGATTCCATGCCGAGCTTGCGCGCTGAATAGCTGCCCAGGAAATAGCCCTGTAATACACCGTCGCGCACGATCTGCCGACGCCGCGTTTGCACGCCTTCATCGTCGAACGGACTGCTCGCCAATCCGCGCCGAGTATCCGGTACGTCTTCGACCTGAATCGTCGCCGGGAAGATTTGCTTGCCCAAACTGTCGAGCAGGAACGATGACTTGCGATACAGGCTGCCGCCGCTGATCGCGCCGACGAGATGTCCGAGCAGACTCGATGCGATCGGCGCTTCGAACAGCACCGGCACTCGCGTCGTCTCGATTTTTCGCGCCCCGAGCCGTCGTACGCAGCGCTCGCCGGCGATGCGGCCGACCTGCGCCACATCATCGAGATCCTCCGCTGCGCGTGCGGTCGCATACCAATCGTCACGCTGCATGTCATCGCCTTCGCCAGCGATCACCGAAACCATCACGGTGTGACGCGAAGTCGGATACCCGGCGAGGAATCCGAGCGTATTGCCGTAGAAAAAATGCGACTGCTGCGTGGATACCGATGCGCCTTCCGTATTGCTGATTCGACGGTCGACGGCCAGCGCCGAGGTTTCGCACGTCCGCGCCAGCTCGATCGCCTGCTCAACGGACACATCCCACGGATGAAAGAGGTCGAAATCAGCGATCTCGCGCGCAAGCAACGCTTCATTCGCTAAACCGGCTGCATCGTCGACGGCGGTGAAGCCGGCGATAGATATTGCGGCATCGACGGTTTCTCGAATCGCTTTAGCGGAAAGGTCCGACGTGCTGGCGTGGCCACGCCGTTGACCGATGTAGACGGTCACGCCGACACCCTTGTCGCGGTTATACTCGATGGTCTCGATTTCGCCGCGGCGCACGGTTACGCTTTGGCCGAACCCTTCGCTGACCTCGGTCTCGGCCGCGCTCGCGCCTTTTTTCAACGCATGCTCGAGCACGTCGCGTGCGACTTGGCGCAGTTGTTCGTCGGTATGGGAAAAGGCGGTCTTGGACACGGAGTCAGTCACTTGATGGAAAAGTTTTCGACGTGCGACGGTGGCCAAAAAACGTAGTCACCGAAACACACCAACCATGATACCAGTGAAGCACCCTCTCCCAGAATCCAGCGATCCCGACGACGTCGACCTCGGCCCGAGCAAGTCGCAGCGCAAGCGCGAGATGCTCGAGTTGCAGGAGCTCGGCGAAGCGCTTACGCGGGTATCGGTCGATCGCCTGGAAGAGTTGTCGCTGCCCGAGCGCCTGCTCGATGCCATATTGCAGGCAAAGCGCATAACCAAATTTGGCGCGTTGCGGCGCCAGTTGCAATACATCGGCCGCCTCATGCGCGACGCCGACGGCGATGCGATTGCCGCGCGTCTGGATGGGTGGAACGGCGCGTCGCGCGAAGCGACTTTCTATCTGCATTTGCTGGAGCGCTGGCGCACCCGATTGCTGGAAAACGACGACGCTTTGCTGGAACTGAGCCGCGACCATCCCGGTGCGCCGACGCAGCGACTGCGTCAGCTGGTTCGCAACGCTCGTAAGGAACAGCAGGACAACAAGCCGCCACGCAGCTATCGCGAGCTGTTTCAGGAGCTGCGGCAAATCATTCCCGATCCTGCGTTAGCCGGATAGACTCCCGACCTATGTCCGAACCAACTTTGCTCATCGGCCTCGTTTCTATCAGCGATCGCGCCTCGCAAGGCGTGTATCGCGACGAAGGCATACCTGCGCTGGAGGAATGGTTTCGGCGGGTGCTGACATCGCCATACCGCACCGTTACCCGACTCATCCCCGATGAACGCGATGCCATCGGAGCGACGCTGCGCGAGCTGGCGGATGAGCAACATTGCCATCTGGTTTTGACTACCGGCGGCACCGGCCCGGCGCCGCGCGACGTAACGCCGGAAGCGACGCTGGCGGTCGCCGATCGCGAGATGCCCGGCTTCGGCGAGCAGATGCGACAGATCAGTTTGCACTACGTCCCCACCGCGATTCTGTCGCGGCAAACGGCCGTCATCCGCGGCAGCGCGCTGATCATCAATCTGCCAGGTCAACCGAAATCGATTCGCGAAACGCTCGAGGGCGTGCGCGACGCCGACGGCAAACAAACCGTCGACGGCATTTTCGCCGCCGTTCCGTATTGCATCGACCTGATCGGCGGTCCGTACATCGAAACCAACGAAGCAGTGGTCAAAGCGTTCCGCCCGAAGTCTGCGATTCGGGTGAAGAGCAGTTGAGTGAACATCTCGCGATCTCACCTGGCTTTCTCGGGAAATTCGGCCTCCGCAATTTGGCGCGATACTTGCCTCTTGCTGGTCGGTTTCTCGTCTGTGCCGCAGCCTAACTTCTGGTCATCGCTTTCATCTACAGCATGCCGACCGATCTGCTCCCTTCAATAGAAGTCGAAACCGCCCCTAATCCTTCGCATGCCGTCATTTGGTTGCATGGACTCGGTGCAGATGGCAACGATTTCGTCCCGATCGTGCGCGAGCTTGGATTGACTGGTCTTGCGCTTCGCTTCATTTTCCCGCATGCACCGCTACAGGCCGTGACCATCAACGGCGGCTACGTGATGCGAGCATGGTATGACATCGGCTATGAAGATCTGTCGCTGAAAGAGGACGAGAAAGGCGTGCGCGAGTCCGAGCAAACCATCGCGGCGATCATCGCAGGCGAAGGACAGCGCGGCATTCCTGCACGGCGCGTGATCCTGGCGGGGTTCTCCCAGGGCGGTGCGATCGCTCTGCAAACCGGCCTGCGCTATCCCGAACGTCTGGGAGGAATACTGGCGCTGTCGACCTATCTCCCCCTGCCGAATAAGGTAGAAGCTGAGAGGCACGACAGCAATCGCGACGTTCCAGTGTTTATGGCGCATGGGACTGAAGATCCGATCGTGCCGCTCAAGCTTGCACAAGCGTCGTGTACGCGCATGCTGAATTTCGGCTACGCAGTCGAATGGCACGAGTACCGCATGCCGCATGCAGTGTGTCCGGAAGAGATCTGGGATATCGGCGGGTGGTTCAGACGGCTCGTGGAAACCAGCTCCAAACCCGCGGAATAACGGCCGCGCGAGCGTCGCAACTACGTTTCAAGAAAATCAGTTCAACGTTCGCAGTCCGCCGGCTCATGGGCCGCGGTGCAGGACCCGAAACTTCGCCATATCGAAGTCCTGTCCGCCTTCCAACAGCTGCTTCGGTACGAGAAGGTAGTTGCGTTCATACGCACGCATCTGAAAGGTCTGACGCGGCGAGAACGTTCCCATCCGCATTAACAGACTGAGCTCGCCGCTGCCGGTACTTTCCGCTGCACTGGAAGGTAGCAGCACCGCGTCTTCGCCTTCATCGCTGCCGCCGATGCGCTGTCCGACAGGGAACAGCTTGACGCGCGCACCACCCTTGGCAAGCGTTTGAATGCCCACGTAGCGATGCTGATTAGGCGTGTTGGTCAAGCGTCGAACGATCCCCACGCCCCAGGAATTACCGTCCTCGAGCCGCATGCCGAGCAGCGTTCCGACCTTCAGCCAATCGCCCCGCGACGGCGGAATCACCGCGCCGTAGCCGCTGTCGCTTTCGTTCTCGACCGTCCAGGTTTCGATGCTTTCGTCGAACGATAGATCGTTCGAGTCTCCAGAAATGGTCGAGACGATGTTGTCGAAGTCATGCACGATGTTGATGCGAGCGAACGACTTGCGCCGCTCCTCCGCGCGTGCCGGGGGGATCGGTGACCAGTAGCGCGCCAGATGACGCAGCACCTCAACCACTACACTCGGCTCGTAATTGCCGCCCAGATTCAGATCGGAGGGCACGGCACCGCTCTCCGTAATCGTATCGATGATGCTCTGAGACAGTTCCGCAGCCGGGCCTGGCCCGAAGTAGCGAACCGTGGCCAGGTTGCTTACCCGCGCCATCAATCTGGCCGGCGGACGCGCGACCGCGAGATCGACGTGGTAATGGCAACCCCGACCGAGCTGCTTCTGCAGTATGAAATGCTCGGAAAAATGCGAGACCACGCGTTCGGCGACCTCGAGCTTGCGCGGCAGCAGGCTGTCCGTGGCGGACATGTACAACATGAGTGCCTTGCAGTATTCCTGCTGGACGGTGGACTCGCCGCTCGGGCCCGGATAGATCGGTCCGGCTTTCAGTGCAAATCCGCTTTGCTCGGCTTGGGCATATAGCGCCCCCAGGCGGCCCCAAAGCGTCGGATCGACCGGGCCATAGCGCATCAGGCCCCATTTCAGTTCCTGTGTCAGAGCGCGGACAGCTCGCGCGCTGATCATCGGCGCTTGCGGTCGAAGACTGCTGGATCCTGAAACCCCTGGCAGCGTCTGGGCCAGACAAAACTCGTACGCGGCGCCCAGCTGCCGCAGCAACTCGGTCATCGTGCTCCAGATACGTTGCTCCTGGAATTTCTGCAATCGATGGCCGCTGACGACGTATTCCTGTGCGAGGCGGCGCTGCGCCAATCGGCTGGCCGCATCCAGCTGTTCCACGATTTCAAAACTGCGCTGCGGCTTTAGGCCTTCAGCGTCCCGCGTTATCTCCAGCCAATGGCTGATATCGCCGAGCGTCTTGAACGGGTCGTTGCTGGGCAACTCGGCGATGAGCTCCTTGGCTGCCTTGTCGTCGGCCATCGGGTGGTCGGACTTGACTTTAGCCCATCCCAGCATCGCTGCTCTCCTGTAGCCGACCAAGGCTGCGGCTCATGTCGTGCGTCACTCGGCAAGTCATTGTTTGCGGTTCGGAATAGAGCTGCATGCGCATTGGATTCGGCGCACAACAGCGCAAGTTTCATTCCTTCATCAACGAGAACTTGGAACGAGCCGCGCCACTGCCGATACTTCCATATCGGTCCGTAAGCGCAGCAACTTAGGTATTGATAGCTGAGTACATGGTCGTGTGCTTTGCACCATGAGCATGGAGACACCGCACATCCGCGAGGCGAATGGGCATGCAAGCTCTATCCCGCGTCGCGCGTTTCGGTGCTTCGAATGCTGACGCGGACGGCGGTACGCGACCAGAGATCACTGCCGCCGGCGTTTTTGGCGATTCTCGGCGCCTCGACTGAAAGTCTTACGCTGCAAATTCTCTCAAGACGCGCCCAGCCTTGGGCGCGTTTGCGATCACACCGTCTGAGCCGGCTATGCGCTCGCCGTTGACCCAGACGCCTTGAACGCCGAGCGCAGGCGTTGTGAGGCGCGACGCGCCGGAAGGCAAGTCGAACACCCTTCGCGCTCGCCCGCGGCCAACCGTCGCCCTATCGAACAGCAGCAAATCGGCCCACTGGCCAACCTTTACTCGACCGCGGTCGCGAATCCCGAAGAGATCGGCGGGTTCCGAGGTCAACTTACGCACGGCTTCCGCGACGGACAGCTCACCGCGGTCGCGCGCCCAATGACCCAGCAAATGCAGCCCGAAACCGGCGTCGCAAAGAAACGTCAGATGGGCGCCGGCGTCGGACAGCGAAACGATGCTGTTCGGATCGCGCAGCATCTTGCCCACCGCTTCCTCGTCTGAGTTCAGCAGCGTGGCGGTGAATAACGTATCGAGGTTTTCGCTCAGACTCAGGTCGAGCATGAAATCGAGCGGATGTTTGCCGGCCGCGTGCGCCAATGCCTCAATAGAGGCGCCTTCGAATTTTCGATTTTCGTCGCGCGCTACTTGCGTGACGAACATTTTTTCCCACTCGCCGTTGAACATCCGGCGCGTGCGCTTGGCGAGCTCGTCTTTCACGGCCGCACGAAACTTCGTATCTGCCAAGCTCACTTTCAGAGCTGACTCTTCCATCTTCATCAGCGGTCCCCACGTGAGCAGGCCCTCGAAGACATACGGTTCATGCAGGGTGTATTCGAACGTGAGCGGGCAAGCCGACACCGCGCCGTACATGCGTGTCCCGCGTTCGCGCGCTGCACCGATGTCGGCAAGATCTTCGAACGTCGCCTCTGGCGTGAGATTGCTGTGCAGAAGTGCCGCGACGAGATACGGACGCCCAGCACTGCGTGCCAGTTGTTCGATCGAATCCATCGTCGTCTGACCGCCTTTGGTCATCATCAATACGCCGCGGCCAACCCCGCGCAGGCTGCTCGCCAACGCCAGCATTTCGTCGTCGTCGGCCAGGCGTGATGGCATGGGAACGCCCGCTTCGCCATTGTGTTGCGTGGAGCGCGTTGTCGAGAACCCACAGGCGCCGGCTTCCATCGCCTCGATCACTAGACGACGCATCTCTGCTACTTCTTCCGGCGTCGCTGCACGTTTGGCCGCATCGCCGCGCAAAACCCACGTGCGCACTGACGAGTGCCCCACGAAGCACGCTACGTTGGGCCCGACACCGCGTTGTTCCAGAGCGTCCAGATACTGCGGAAAGGTCTCGAAATCCCAGGCGATACCTTGGCGCAAAGCGTCCAGTGACATCCCTTCCACGTGTGTGAGATTGCGTATCACCTGATCGCGATCCGCCGGTCGACACGGCGCGATAGTGAACCCGCAGTTGCCCATGATGACGGTAGTTACCCCGAGCGCAGGCGACGGGTTGGCCAGCGGGTCCCAAGTAATCTGCGCGTCGTAATGCGTGTGCGTATCGACGATACCGGGCATCAGCGCCAAGCCATCGGCATCGATCGTTTCACGCGCTGCGCCTGTGATGTTGCCCACAGCGACGATCCGACCATCCTGCACCGCGACGCAGCCGAGCACCGGCTCGCTGCCCACACCGTCGTAGATGTTGGCGTTCTTGATGACGAGATCATGCATGAATACAGCCTCCTCCCGCGTTGCGGATATTTTTGTTGGATGTGCTCGTCTTTGCCGAGCTCGCAACGCGATTAATTCTTCGGATACTGAATTGCGAGGATCTTGAGCTCGGCGTCACCGGCCGGACGTTGCCACTTCACCGTGTCGCCCTGTTTCGCCCCGATCAGTGCCTTGGCAAGCGGCGACAGCCAGCTCACTTTGCCGGTCGCCACATCCGCCTCGTCTTCGCCGACGATCGCGAATTCATGCACATCGCCTTCGTCGGTCTGCGCTTTCACTGTTGCGCCGAAATGCACTTCGTCCTGCGGTTCGTTGCCGACGTCGACGAGATTGGCACTGTCCAGCCGCTGCGAAAAATAGCGCAGATCGCGCTCGATCTCGGACAACTTGGGTTTGTCGAAATCCTCCGCCGCAGCTTTCAACTCCGCATGACGCGCGAGCAGCGCTTCGTATCGTTTCCGCAGCATAGCCAGACCCTGAACGGTGACATAGTTCGGGTTGGGGCTGATCGGCCGTTCCGGCAGCTCCTCACCGGAGATGTCGCTGTCGTCTCCCTTCACAAAAGCTCGACTCATTTCTCCTCCATCTTGATTGCGACCGGGTCGCATCGCCCACGCTGCGGGCTGCGGCTCCGTGTCGCAGTTCGGAGCCAGTTCCGGGTGGTTAGTGCGGCACGACCGGCCGAGAAGCCGGTCGCATCGATCGATTCTGCGCCAACCTGGGCGCTCGCGTATCCCTCGGATGCATGCGTCAGCCGGAGCGCGCACGCCGCTGATCCGAACTATCCACGGTAGCGATGAGATCGCTCGCTCGATCTAGTTTTTCATGTTTCGGATAGGGATCTGATGTGACCGAGCGTGCGCTGCAATCGCGCCGTCACACCGAAGAGATGCTGCCGTGCCGTCCCATCGTTGCTGGTGTCCACTGTGGACACCATCCATCCACACTGACTTTGCCTTCGACGATGACGCATTCGCCATCGCCGGTGTAGAGCACGCACTTGCCGCACGAGCGCCCTTCGTACGGTTGATCACGATATCCGATCTTTTCTTTCGACCGCTTCTGCAGCCCCGGCGCGGGCTTCGGTGTCTCCGGCCGTGCTTCGCGACTACCAAGCAGCACTGCCGATCCTGCGATCACTGCGAAGAGATGCAGCGCATTGCGGCGGGACATATCGAAGATCTTGGTTTGCATCGCAGGGCCTATTCGCATGTCAGACAGCCGAGAGTTTCGGGATGACGTTCTGCGATCGATTATACCCACTACGCTATAACCGGTATTTCTCGAGCACCGCGCGATCGACCTCGATACCTAGCCCCGGCTTCGAAGGTATGTCTACCCAACCCTCTCGCTGCTCGAGCGGTTTCTGAATGAGGTGCTGGCGAAACGGATGCGACGAACGGTCGTACTCGAAAATAGGCTCTTGAGCGAACACCGAATGATGTGCGATCGGCACCGCCGCAATGAGTTGCAGCGATGCCGCTTGCGCGATCGCCGAACCCCAGATGTGCGGATTGATCTGCACGCCATGCGATTGCGCGAGCGCGATGATGTGGCGGCACGCTGTAAATCCGCCCGCCGAACCGATGTCCGGCTGTGCGATGTCAATGCAGCGTTGTCCAAGAAACTCGCGAAATCCGTACGCGGTGTGCTCGTTCTCGCCGCCCGCGATCGGAATCGCGACGGCTTGACGGACTTCCCGGTAGCCGGCCAGATCTTCCGGTACCACCGGCTCTTCGTACCAACGCAGGTTGTATTGCTCCAACCCACGGCCTAGGCGAATCGCATCCGCGACGCCGTAGCCATGATTGGTATCCACCATAAGCGTGACGGGCCTGTCTCCGAGGGCGCGCCTGACCTCACGCATGACCGCCAGGTCGTCGTCCAGACCATACCCGAGCTTTACCTTCATCGCACGAAATCCCGCATCGTAGTGGCGTAGTGCTTCCTCCCCCAGACGCTGCGCTTCCCCCTGGCCGGAGATGCGGTAGAAACCGGTGGCGTAGGCCTGTACTCGCGAACGGAAGGCGCCGCCCAAAAGCTTGTAGATCGGTACTTGCCTGACTTTGCCAAGGATGTCCCATAACGCGATATCGATGGCGCTGATTGCCGAGATAACCGACCCTTTGCGTCCGTAATCGCGCGTCTGGTGATACATGCGATGCCAGAGCACTTCGGTATCGGTAGGATCCTGGCCAAGCAGCAGGGGCTTCAGCGCGGATTCAATCGTGGCGACGGCTATCTGCGGGGGCTCGAGACCTTGTCCGAAAGCCTCGCCCCATCCGCTGACCCCTTCGTCAGTTGAGATTTCCACCAACGTGGCGGAGCGCTGACGAACCCAGCCTTGCGAGAATGCAAACGGCTGCTCCAGAGGGCTGCGCAATGCGTAAGTCTTGATATCGGTGATCTTCACGTGCGGTCTCCAATCGGTTGACGGTACAAGTGTACCGAGCCGTGCGGGACAACGCGTCCGTGGGTCGATCGGATATGCCTAACGCAGGGAATGAAGACCGCATCTGCGCGAACGGATGCCAGAGCTGGAAGGAAGAGATTTTGTTGGTGCTGCTTCTCAGACTCGAACTGAGGACCTACGCATTACGAATGCGTTGCTCTACCAACTGAGCTAAAGCAGCGTACCGGCTAAGGATGCCCGAGGGCACCCCGAGGCGGGAGATTATAGGCGCAGCGATCATGTCAATCAAACCAGCCGCCGCCTGGACTAGTAAAGAGCAACGCCGAGGAAAAAGCGCCTAGCGATTCTTGAATACTGGTTTGCGCTTTTCTGCGAACGCAGACATGCCCTCTTTCTGATCCTCGGTTGCGAAGCAGGAGTGAAAGAGACGTCGCTCGAAACGCACGCCCTCGGTCAAGGTCGTCTCGAATGCTCGGTTGACCGATTCCTTCGCCATCATCACCACCGGCAAGCTCAGCTCGCTGATCTTCTGCGCCACCGCTACGGCTTCATCGATCAGCTGGGCAGCGGAAACAACGCGACTTACCAGACCGCATCGCTCCGCTTCGGCTGCGTCCATCATCCGCCCGGTTAATGCCATTTCCATCGCCTTCGCCTTACCGACGAAACGCGGCAACCGCTGCGTGCCGCCGGCACCGGGAATGATGCCGAGCGTGATCTCGGGTTGGCCGAACTTGGCGGTGTCGGCGGCCAGGATGAAATCGCACAGCATCGCGAGCTCGCAACCGCCTCCGAGCGCATAGCCCGCAACCGCGGCGATCACCGGCTTGCGACAGCGCGTGATCGTTTCCCATTCGGCGGTGATGTAGTCCGACGTATACACGTCCATGTAGCTCCAATCTTTCATCGCCTTAATATCGGCACCGGCCGCGAACGCTTTCTCGCTTCCCGTAATGACGACAGCGCCGATAGCGCGATCTGACTCGAACGCGATCA
>JBBRGM010000110.1:0-11248 GCA_038240725.1 Burkholderiales bacterium
TCCGGCCCGCCGCAAGTGGATACGCCGGGAACCAACGGACTCGGCGTGCTCAATTCGGGTTTCGTGGAAACCTCCAACGTGAGCGTAACCGAGGAGCTGGTGAACTTGATCACCGCGCAGCGCGCATTCGAAATCAATTCGCGTGCGATCGAGACATCCGATCAGATGTTGCAGAAATTGACCACGCTCTAGGCAATTGAGCTCTGAGCGCACAGATCAGCGAACACACCGAGAAATATAAATGACGATCCAATTTCTGGGCGAGACCCCCGCCCCTGCCAAGCGACCTAAGACTTCAGCCGCTATTTTTCTGGAGCCGTCGATGGCGTTCGTCGCCAACATCGTCATAGCGGCGCTGGTCGTGCTCTCCGGCTGCTCGATGATGACGCCGCCGTCTATCGTGCATCAACCGATGACCGCGCGTGCGGCGCCGCGGGCCGACAACATTCAGAACGCGGGAGCGATCTACCAGCCGGATTCGGCGAAGCTATCGTTCTACGACGATCGGCGCGCGATTCTGGTCGGCGACACGATCACAGTCATCATCGAAGAGAAAACCTCCGCGAGCAAGAAGTCGAGCGGTAACGCAAGTCGCAACGGAAGCACCGGGTTGACGACCCCGACGCTCAGCGGCCTTCCGATTAAAGCTCTGCAGAACATAAATGTCGAAGCGACCTCGGCAACGACGTTCTCAGGCTCGGGCGACGCTGCCAGCAATAACCTGTTTACCGGCAGCCTCGCGGCGACTGTCATCGAGACTTTTCCCAACGGCAATCTGCTGGTGTCCGGCGAGAAGCAGATCACCATCAATCAGGGCACCGAGTTCATTCGATTCTCCGGCGTGATCAATCCGGTCAACGTGACGGCCGCAAATACAGTGTCTTCGACTCGTGTTGCAGATGCACGCATCGAGTATCGCGGCAACGGCTACATCGACGAAGCGCAGACCATGGGGTGGCTCTCCCGTGTGTTTCTGAGCATCTGGCCGTTCTAATTCAAGGAGCCATTGTGAGACGCATCATGAGAGCTGCGATAGTTGGGTTGCTGCTGGGACTGGTCCTGGCGCTGACGCCATCCGCACACGCGCAGCGCGTGAAAGACTTGACGCAAGTGCAGGGCGTGCGCAGCAACCAGCTGGTCGGCTACGGCCTGATCGTCGGACTCGACGGTACCGGCGATCAGACTACGCAAACGCCGTTTACGACGCAAAGTCTCACGAGCATGCTCGGACAACTCGGGGTGCAACTGCCTGCCGGCACAGCGCTGCAGTTGAAGAACATCGCCGCGGTGATGGTCACGGCAATGCTGCCTGCGTTCGCACGCCAAGGCAGCGCAATCGACATCACCGTTTCTTCGCTCGGCAACGCCAAGAGTCTGCGCGGCGGCACCTTGCTGATGACGCCGTTGAAAGGTGCAGACGGCAAAGTGTATGCAATGGCGCAAGGCAATCTGCTGGTCGCCGGCGCCGGCGGCGCTGCCGGCGGATCGAGCGTCACGGTGAACTCGCTCAATGCCGGGCGCATCCCGAACGGTGCAACGGTCGAGCGCGAAGTGCCGATGCCGGTCGGGCAAGGCGATTTCGTCTACCTGGAAACCCATCAAGCCGATTTCACCACGACCTCGCGCATCGTCGAGGCTCTGAATTTAATGCTTGGGGCCGACACTGCTACTGCAGTGGACGGTCGTCGCATTCGCGTCAAAGCGCCGGTCGACAGTACGCAGCGCGTGGAATTCGTGTCGCGCATGGAAAACATTGTCGTCACACCGGCCGACCCGTCGCCGAAAGTCATCATCAACGCACGCACCGGCTCGGTCGTGATGAATCAGCTCGTTCGCATATCCGAATGCGCGGTCGCGCATGGCAGCTTGACGGTCGTGATCAGCTCGACGCCTGTGATCTCACAGCCGGGGCCGTTCTCGCAGGGCGACACAGTGGTATCGCAGCAGGCGGATATACAACTGCAATCGAACACTAAGGCACAGCTGGTACTCGTTCCGTCGACCGCGAGCTTGAGCGATCTGGTGAAGGCGCTTAACGCAGTCGGCGCGACGCCGATCGATCTGCTCGCCATCCTGCAGGCAATGAAGGCAGCCGGCGCACTCAAGGCCGAGTTGGAGATCATCTGATGATCAAGGCATCTGAAATGAGCACTGGGCTCGCTGCGGATCCGAAATCGCTGGGTGGTCTGCGCGAGCGCGCGATCAAGGATCCGGAAGGCACCTTGAAAGAAGCGGCGCGTCAGTTCGAAACCATTTTCATGAACATGATGATGAAGAGCATGCGCACCGAGGCGAGTGGGAAGAGTCTGTTCGACAACGAAGGCACGCGCGTTTTCACGGGCCTGCTCGACGAGGAATTCGCGAAGAAGTGGGCGAGCAGCGGCGGCATGGGCCTCGCGGACTTGATGGTTAAACAGTTATCCCAGAAGCACCCAACGCAGCATAAGCAGATCGATTCCGAGGTCAAGAATTCGCCGAATCTGCCGTTAAAACAGCTATAAGGAATAGCATCTCATGGCAACCAGCATCTTCGGCATCGGTCTCTCAGGTCTCAACGCAGCGCAGGCGTCGCTTGCGTCGACCAGCCACAACATTACCAATTCGGCGAACGGCGCGTTCCACCGTCAAACTGCAATTCAGGGAACGCAGGATCCGCAACTGGGTGCCGGCGGATTTTTCGGAAAAGGCGCAACGGTCGAAACCGTGGTGCGTTCGTACGATCGCTTCCTCGAAGGCGCGGTGCTGCAAGCGCAGGGTCAAGGCAGCTACCTGGATGCCTACAACAAACAGATCACGCAGATCGACAACTTGCTCGCCGATCCGACATCGGGTATGTCGCCGGCACTGCAAACATTTTTCTCCGGCGTGCAAGACGTCGCATCCAATCCGTCTTCGGTGCCGTCGCGCCAGGCGATGATCAGTCAGGCGAACGCAATGGTTTCGCGCTTCGCCACCTTCGATTCGCGCTTCGAGCAGTTGCGCAGCGGCGTGAACAGCGAGATCAGCGATTCGATCACGCAGATCAACGCCACTGCAAAAAGCATCGCGGACATGAACGATCAGATCATCGCCAGCTTGTCGAGCGATTCCAAGCCGGCCAACGACCTGCTCGATAAGCGCGATGCGCTGGTCGCGAATCTCAATAAGCTGATCCACACCAGCGTGATTACCGAATCGAGTGGCAGCATCAGCGTGTTTATCGGCACCGGACAAACGCTCGTCATCGGCAACCAGTCCTACAGTCTGAAAGCGGCGCCGTCTACGGCGGACCCGAAAGATTTCGACATTTCCTATCAGTCGGGCGGCAGCACGACTGCGATCAACGCCAGCAACCTGCAAGGCGGCTCGCTCGGCGCGCTGCTCGATTTCCGCACGCAAACGCTCGACACCGTGCAGAACAATCTCGGCCGCACGGCGATCGTACTGGCGCAGACGTTCAACGATCAGCACCGGCTGGGACAAGATCTGAACGGCGTCGCAGGGCAGAATTTCTTCAACGTGCCGACGCCGACGGTATTGGTCAACAGCAACAACACCGGCACTGCGGCGATCACAGCAACCAATACCGCTGTCGGTTCGCTCACCGGTAGCGACTATCGCCTGCAGTTCGCCGCCGGCAACTGGACATTCACGCGGCTGACCGACAACACGAAAACCGTGTTCCTCCCGGCCGCGTTTCCGGTCACGATCGACGGCATCACGCTTGCGTCGCCGTCCGGCACACCGCTGGCGGGCGACAGCTACTTGATCCAGCCGACGCGCACCGGTTCGCGCGATATCTCAGTCGCCATTACCGATACCGCAAAGATCGCGGCAGCGGCACCCATTCGCACCAATGTTCCGCTGACCAATACCGGCTCGGGAACGATCACGGCGGGCACGGTCAATTCGCCGCCGCCGCAAAATGCCAACATCCTGCAACCGGTCACCCTGACCTTTACCGGCGCGAGTGCGTTCTCGGTCACCGGCACCGGCACCGGCAACCCGGTCGGGGTGGCCTATACGCCCGGCGCTAACATCACCTACAACGGCTGGACCGTGCAGGTCAGCGGCGCGCCGGCAATCGGCGACACGTTCACCATTAGCCCGAACACGAACGGCGTGGCCGACAATCGCAACGCGCTGCTGCTTGCAGGTTTGCAGACCAAGAACACAGTCGAAGGTACGGCCAATTATCAGAGCTCCTATAGCCAGCTGGTGAGCTCGGTCGGCAACCGCGCGCGCGAGATTCAGGTGCAGAGCGACGCGCAAGAAGTTCTCGTGCAGCAGGCAACCACTGCGCAGCAGTCTCTATCCGGTGTGAACCTGGATGAAGAAGCGGCCAATCTAATCCGCTTCCAGCAGGCGTATCAGGCGTCCGGCAAAGTGCTTTCCGTTGCAGCAACCTTGTTCGATACTATTTTGGGGATCCGGCCATGATTCGCATCAGCACCAGCATGATTTTCAACCAGGGCGTGACGAACATGCAGGCCCGCAGCGTCGAGCTGGCGAAGACGCAGAATCAGCTGTCGAACTCTCGCCGCATTCTTACGCCCTCCGACGATCCGATCGCATCGGCGCGCTCGCTCGAGATCGAGCAGTCGCAGTCGATCAACCTGCAGTATCAACGCAACACCGCCAGCGCATCCACATCGCTCAGCCTGTCGGAAAACACACTCACAACCGCGACGACGTTGCTGCAGGACGTGAAGACCATCGCGGTCAACGCCGGCAACGGCGCGTTATCCAGCAACGAGCTCAAGAGCATCGGCAGCGATCTGCGGGCACGCTATCAGGAGCTGATCGGACTGGCGAATGCCACCGATGGCAACGGCCAGTATCTGTTCTCCGGCTATCAAGGTTCGACCAAGCCATTTGCGGAAACCGCGCCCGGCACCGTGGCCTACTTTGGCGATCAGGGCAGCCGCCTCACGCAGATCACAGCCTCGCGCCAGATTCCCGTCAGCGATTCGGGCGGCGATGTGTTTCAACTCGTCAAGAATGGCAACAAGACGTTCGCCACCGCTGCAACCGGCGCGAACACCGGGACCGCGGTGATCAGTCCGGGCGAAGTGATCGATCCGACCAAGTGGAACGTGGCCGGAAACTCGAAGAATTTCACCGTCAAATTCAGCGTCGACACTCAGTTGCCGCCGGTCACGACTTACGACATCGTCGATAACGTCTCCGGCTTTTCGCTGCTCACCGGCGTCGCCGCTGCAGTAACCGGGCCTTATCTGCGAACCTACACCGACGCCGGCAACATCTCGCTGAAGACGCAGGCGCCGCCGGACACCAACGCGACACCGTTCGATTACGGCGCGCAGCTTGCGGTCAAGGGCTCGCCGGCCACCGGCGATACGTTTACCGTGAAGGCCAGCACCAACGTCGATGTGTTCGCCACGATCTACAGCCTGATCACTGCAGTGGAAACCGCGACCGACAACCCCGCCGGCAATGCTGCGCTCGCCAACAAGCTGAATTCGGCAATGACCGATGTCGACAACTCGCTCGATAACGTTCTGCGTGTGCGTGCAACGATCGGCAGCCGCTTGAACGAAGTCGACACCGCAACCTCGTCGAGCCAAGACCTGGTGGTGCAGTATCAAAGCACGCTATCCGGCTTGCGCGATCTCGACTATGCAAAGGCGATCAGCGATCTCACCCAGCAGCAGATGGTCTTGCAGGCTGCGCAGCAGTCGTTTGCCAAAATTCAAACGCTTTCGCTGTTCAACTATCTGCAGTTATAAAGCTTCGCCGAAGGCGCCTCAATCACGCCGCTCGGCTTAGATCATCGATGCTCCTGCCGCCACGGCGGAGTATCGTCGGCGCCAGGGTTGCGAGCGCCGGAGTTCGCTGCATCGACGATGTCGGCGAGAACAGCCGATCCACAGTATTGAAACCACGCAGCAAAAATATTCTTCTGCAGTGGTTTTTCCCTTTCCTCGTTGGCGAAGCTGTCGCTTCGTGTCGTCGCTGCCGATTTCTTCAAGCGCGGCAGTGCGTTGCGCGCGGCGTCTTCGGCGATCCCGACACAAACCTCGCATTTCGTGAGATTTGTTTTTTTCTCGACGCTGTGCGATAAACCATTCCGCTCGCGCTCGCGTATTCGAAGAGTATGCAGGCGTCGAGCATCTCCGTAGGTGTTGCGCGCGGCAGGTTCGGGTTACTCACTGGGTCGTGACCCGGGCCGTTGTCAGGTCAGTCGTTTCATAGACACCCTGGCAGCCGCGTTTTTTTGGATGCGGCGACGCGCTTGATTCCGCCCGACTGCGTTTGGCCAAAAGTATTCCGGCGTTCAACGCGGCCCATCCGCGATCCCGATCGACACCAGCAATTCCGCACAGCAGCGCTCGGCCATCGCAGTGATCGTCAGCAACGGGTTCACGCCCACCGAGCGCGGAATGATCGAGCCGTCCATCACATAAAGACCGGCATGGACGTCCGTGCCGGCGTCGCCGCTGAACACTTGCCCTGCATGATTGACAACGCCCGCGCGCGCATCGTCTGCCATCACGCATCCCCCGAGCGGATGACCGGTGATCGTCTTGCGGCCGAGCAGCTCGTGCCAGAGCGGATTGGAGATGTAAGTTCCGCCGAGTGCGCGGGTTGCCGCGAGCATCGCTGCGTCGGCGCGTTCAAGCGCCGCTTGCCGGCCGGCGTTGGGCCAGCGAATATTCAGTCGATCGCCGTCCAGAATAATCTCGCCTTGCGCATCGTCATGCGCCACCACCAGACAAACCTGGGTTCGATAAACGGCGCCGCTGTACGCGCCTGCGACTTGGCTTTCGAACGTTCGCGCCAGCTCGCGCGCGCCGTCGGCTAGGCCGGCGTCTGTGTCATTGCCGGTCGCTGCACTCAGCGACGCCAGCAACGCCGGCAAGCCGATCGCGAACGCACCGGGAATGGCACCGTCGACCATGATCATGCCGTCTTCGAACGCGCGGCCCCCGCGCGCATCGACGATGCCGGTGGAGCAGGGCCCGACCGGCTCGCGTTCCGCCGGCTCGTGCGTGCCGAAGCCGACTGGATTCACCGGAACATCGGTGTTGTAAGCCAGGCCGACCATATCGCCGTTGCCGGAGAAATGTTGTCCGAGCATTGCAGAGACCGGCAAATCATCCGTGCGCGAGCGCAGGAGAATCTCCGTGCTGCCGAGCGTGCCCGCCGCGAGTACGACCGTCGGCGCAGTAACGGTCCGCTCGCCGCCGCTATCGCTTGGCGTGCCGCCGATCGTCATCAGCACGCGCCATCCGCCGGAGTCGCGAAGCAGCTTGACGACCTTGGCTTCGGTAAAGATTTGCGCGCCGTTCCGGCGGGCGTCGGGAAGGTAATTCATCAGCACCGTGTTTTTGGCGCCGTAGTTGCATCCGGAGCTGCAGTCCCCGCAACCGATGCACGCGGCTTGCAGAACGCCGACGTGATTCAGTCCACCGGCCGGCTCGTCGAAGTTGACCAGCATCGGCGCTTTCGCGAAGGTTCCATCGATGCCGGTAGCCGAGCGCTGCAGCGCTGCGAATTTCGCGGTCGGCGGCGCGCTATCCGGATAGACCGAAGGCCGCAGCATCGCCTCCGCACGTAGAAAGAACGGCTCGCGGTCAGCCTCGCGAAGCTTTGCCGGCCAGCGCGGATCGTCGAACAACCGCGGATCGGGGCGAAACGCGAGGCCGGCGTTGATCAGCGAGGTACCGCCCAGTCCGCAACCGACGGCAACGTTGATGTCGTCGTACACGCGCAGATCGAACATTGCAGTCTCGCGTCCGACTCGATCGATCGGCAGGTCGACTTGAATCTCCTCGACCAGCGACAGTGCGGTGTTGGGATATTCGCCCGGCTGCAGCTCGCGTCCGCGCTCGAGCACGCACACGTTCAATCCGGCGCGCGACAGTCTGCAGGCCGCCACGCCGCCGCCATAGCCGGAGCCGACGACGATGACGTCGTAGCTCGGCTTGAGCTCGGCCGCAGAGGATGACAAGCGAGATCGTTTCATGGCCAGACTCCGATGCTGATTTGCGCGGACTGCAATTCCGCTCGCTGTTTCAACGCGAGATTGACTGCGCGATAAGTGCGCTCGCCCCACCGGCGCAGAAACGGCGCCAGCAAAGGTGCGAGTAGCCCAGAGAAAATCTCGCCGTGTACGAAGCGCACACCGCTGCGATCGGGGTCGATGATGTGAAAGTGCTCGGCGCGGAACAGCCAGGCACGCCAGAACACGCCCGCCCAGCGCAACTCGCGCGACGATACGACTTTGAGGACGATCGCTCTAGCCTGCATCGATCTGCCGAAGATGAGGCTGAAGCGAAACGCGATCGGCTCGCCGGGAAGCAGTTTCCCGTGCAGCTCGCGGATAAATGGATTCCATTCGGGATAGGATCCGACGTCGGTGATGATCTGCCAAACGCGTTGATCGGAGGCATCGATCGACAGCACTGTCGTAACCTGCATGATGGGAAATCACCTCATGGTTGCGTAAGCCCCCGCGGCGGCGGCCGCGGACGGGCCTGACCTCGCACACCGCTCTTGCCCTTTATGCTCGAAGCGACGCACGCCAGCGCCATTGGGAAGCGATTCCCACGAGCATGCCGTGTCGATGTCATAAGCATGCCATGCCCGTACTCGGCGCGCCACATATCGCCGACAGGGCACGGTGGGCCTATCGTTCCCGCCGAAAGTTATATTCCGTCGCAGCGGCCGATCGCGCATCATGCGCAGCGACGCCCGGTTCATTGGCGACCTTGGGCCGCAGTCGGTGGCGCCAACATGACTATCGGCACCGCCGCGTAGTTGCTGGAGTCTGTGTTCGTTGTTGCCGGGCGAAGTCAGTCGCGAGCGCGGCTTGACGCAAGCGGCGCGCAGGGCTGAGAATGAAACGCCCCACCCGGGCACGCGAGAAGGCAGCGTCTATCAGGCCCGGGCACGCGGTGTTGTCGAAGCGCACGAGTTTGTTGCACAGCGAAGAGCGGCGAGAGTCGCGGGAGCGCAGTGCAATCAGGCGAAGCAGCATGATCTTTCGCGACGCGAGCGGTATCATCGCGAGCGATTCGCGCCGGGAGTCGAGCGGCGCTGACCGACGTGCGTTCACGCAAATGCTTAAGTCCGATCGGCGCGATGCGCCGATCGAGCCGAAGTCGAGACATACGCTAAGGAGGGATGGGGAGGTATGGCAATCATCAAGCGAGCATCGCTCGTGCTGAGTGCAGCGCTCGTCGCACTGGGCATATTCGTAGGCGTCGGGGATCGCGTAGACGTCCCGGCCGGCACTTCTCTTGTACACACCGCGGCTGCCGATACGACGCCCATTGTTGCACCGGGCGACAAGCCGGGCACAGACGCGAGCTATGACGACAGCGGCTTTCGCATCGGGGAAGCGCCGCTCACGCCATCGGAGCGCGCCGGCCGGGAAATCTGGTACAAGGCCACCGCGGGCAACGCACGCTTTCACACCTATGTCTTCCAGCAGCGCGTCGGCGTGCTCATCGACTGGTATCGCGTGTTGAACGCGAAAGAGCGGGGCGATCGCTTCGCGGCCTGGGGGCTGATCAACGATCCCGGCTGCTGCACGCCCGGCAGCGCAAACTGCCCGGCCAAATCGCTGCAGGAGACCTACGGTTTCGATTACTGCGAAGGCGACGGCGAGCTGCTCAAGTACGTCGGCAAAACCGGCTATCGCGATCCGGCGTGCGACTTCAAAGACGCGCCTGCCGATCCGAACGACCCGCACAACAAGAGCAAAGATCAGCGCCAGTCCGCTTGCGATCTCGCCTTCGGCACTTCTACCGGCGCGCTCGGTTTTCGCAAATTTCCCAACCCGCGCTTCGATAAGGCGCGCTGGGACAAATTGAACAGCAGCAACGAAGGCTGGGAAGGTTTTCGCAAACGCTTATCGGCAGACAAGGACAGCGTCGACGGCCATACGAGCCATTTGATGGACGGTTCGGTCGAGCCGCCGTTTCTCATCGGTATGTCGTGCGGCGCGTGTCACATCGCGTTCGATCCGCTGCATGCACCGAAGGACCCGGCGCACCCCGGCTGGCAAAACATCAAAGGTGCGGTCGGCAATCAATACACCCGCATCTCGGAGCTGATGGTGTCGGGTATGCCGCACGACAGTCTCGAGTATCAAGTGTTCGCGCACGCGCGCCCCGGTACCTCGGACACCTCGGCAGTGCCGACCGATCAGGTCAGCAATCCCGGCACGATGAACGCCATCATCAACATCAAACAGCGGCCCACGTTCGGCGGCGAGTCCGTGAACAAATGGCGCAAAGTCGACTCCTGCGCGAAAAGCGAATCCGACGTTTCCTGCTGGTGCGAGCCCGAGCGCGACGGCAAATGCTGGCAGAAAAGCACCAAGGAAGAGACGGTTCACCACATCTTGAAAGGCGGCGAAGATTCGATCGGCGCGCTTGAAGCGATTCAACGCGTGTACTTCAACATCGGCTCGTGCTCGGAGCAATGCTGGGTCAATCATCTGACCGATTTGCGCCAGCTCGATCCACAGGCACGCAATCTCGGACAGACGCCGTTCAACATCGGGCAGTGCCGCCGCGACTGCGCCAACTTCCGCGCGATCGAAGACCGCTTGCCTAACCTGTTCGAGTTTCTGATGTCGCAGGACAATTACGCGACCGATCTGCAAGCTGCGCGCGAGAACGAGCGCAAAGCGAAAAATCCGAAGGCGGCGTATTCGCAAGACGATTTCGTTGCTGATCTCGACAAGCAATTCGGCAAAGACGCGGTCAATCGCGGCCGCGATTTGTTCGCCGCGAATTGCGCGCGCTGTCATTCGAGCATTCCGGAAACGACCGGCGGGCCGTTCAAGAATCGCGACTTCCGCGCGATCGATCCGAAGAGCGGCATCCGTGCGGACTGGATGGGTAACGATCAGGCGACCCTGGTGTCCGAGGTCGGCACCTTCCGTTGCCGCGCGCTGCACTCCAATCACATGGCAGGCCATGTGTGGCAGGAATACGGCTCGGAAACGCTGCGTGCACGTGCACCGGACCCCAACGTGAAAGAGCCGCACGACGGCGGCCGCGGCTACTACCGCAA
This sequence comes from Burkholderiales bacterium, assembly GCA_038240725.1. GTDB lineage: Bacteria > Pseudomonadota > Gammaproteobacteria > Burkholderiales > SHXO01 > SHXO01. The sequence continues at coordinate 11,032 of JBBRGM010000110.1, forward strand.
CATCTCCTTGATATCCGTCTGGGCGCATGCACCGCTGCTGCATAACAACGCGATGGGGCCGGAAATCTGCGGCAAACCGAAGAATGCGGAGAATAGTTTCTATCACTCGCCGTACGTCGAGCGCGACAGCAGAAAGCCGCTCGCCAATGCCCCCGCCTGCAGCGAATACGATCCCTCGGTGGAAGGCCGCTTCAAATTGTTCGTCGCCTCGGCGCAG
>JBBRGM010000111.1:0-11196 GCA_038240725.1 Burkholderiales bacterium
TCTTCAGTTGTGACGTAGGGCATGGTTTTTCTTCACCGAGGTTTACTCATCTATGGGGAGGATACAAAACCGAAACGAAAAAATGCGTCCATGCGCGTGTTCGCTGCCACGTACCTTGAAAATTTGGGTCCACCGCAACGACGGCCCCAGTGTTCTGACCCCGCAAATGAACTGGTGATGGGGCGTCAACGCGCACGGTGTGAAAGTGTATCCCCGGTTGCCGCCCCGATCAGGTTCTGCCGAATCTGGCCGTAGACACCCCATGAGCGTCGATCACGACCAGAACGTGGTAAAGGGTGCCTCTTTGGCGGGCGTCCCCTCGGGCGATCGGCCTGCTGCGTCTGCCTGGACGAGCTTCGGGCTCAACGACTGGAGTAGCTGGGCTTTATTGTTCAATGGCGTGCTGCTTGCGCTTTATCTTCTGTGTCTTCCGTATCGCGGTGCCCAAATAACTCTGATAGACCACATGGCCGAAGTCTTGTCGGCCTTGGCGCTGGAACTGCAATTGGTCCTGGCAATTGTTGCCTGGCGGGCTGCAGCGGTGCCTGCTCTCTCGCGGCGGGCCAAACAGGGATGGCGGTTTTTTGCGCTGGCCTGCCTGGTCTACTGGATCGGCAACCTGTTCTTTTACTACTACAGCGTCATTGCCAAGGTATCGGCTTTCCCCTCGTTTGCCGACGCGTGTTATCTCGCGTTCTACCCCCTCGCGCTCACCGGACTGCTGTGCTTCACGGAGAAAATTCACGGCAAGCACGAACGCATACAGTTCTGGCTCGATGCAGCTACGGTGACGTTGGGGATCGGCTCGCTGGTTTGGTATTTTCTCATCTACCCGCTCGCTCAGGTGCAGTACAACAGCACGCTGGAGTTATTGCTGAGCCTGGGCTATCCAGTGGGCGATACGCTGCTGATTTTCGGCGTAACGGTCCTCCTGCTGAGGCACCGCAGCGACCAGTTCGGCAAGCCGCTCGCGTGGCTTGTCGCCGGCATGTCAGTCCATTTCATAGCCGATACGTCCTTCGCCTATCAAACCCTGCAAGGCACCTACGTAGTGAATGGTATCAACGGCGGGCTCTACAACGCCGCGTATTTCCTGATGCTGGTCGGGGCCCATCTCCAATACCGTATTGCCTACCGCGGCACGAACACGCCGGAGCGCGGTGATTTGACGCGCCGTGGCTTCAACCTGTTGCCGTATTTGGCCGTCGCGCTTGCGTACGGGCTGCTGTTATTTGTGTCCCGTCCACAATGGGGCACTCGGCTCGGGGAGTTGATCGCCACGGCGGTAACGCTCACGGCATTGGTCATTGCGCGACAGCTGCTCTCCGTGCGGGAAAACGTGCGGCTACGCGGTGAACAGGCGGCACGCGAGACTGAAGCCCGATTTTCTTCCATGGTGCGCCATTCTTCAGACGTGATTAGTTTGCTGGGGCCGGACAACACTATCCGGTTCGTCAGTCGCTCGGCGGAACGTGTGTACGGCTATATGCCGGAAACGTTGCGCAGCACGTCATTGCTGGCGCTGATCCATCCGGAGGATCGTCCACGCGCGGAAGCTTTCCTCAAGGCTGCGCTGAGCCGCCGCGAGAGCACCACCGCGGCGATTGAATGGCGGCTCCTCCACAGCGATGGGCGATGGCGCGATATCGAAACGATCGCGACCAACCTCACCGAAGACCGCGCGGTAGGCGGCCTGGTGCTGAACAGCCGAGACGTGACGGACCGCAAACGTCTGGAAGAGCAGCTGACGCAACTCGCTTTTCATGATCCCTTGACCCAGCTCGCGAATCGCACCCTGTTCAGGGATCGCGTTGAGCACGCACTGCTGCGCACGAGCCGCAACGAACAACAGGTCACCGTGCTGTTTTTGGATCTCGATAACTTCAAGACGGTGAACGACAGCATCGGGCACGCCGAGGGCGACACCCTGTTGAAAGAGACCGCCGCCAGGCTGCTTCGCTGCAGTCGGCAGCACGACACCGTGGCGCGTCTGGGCGGGGATGAGTTCGCGATCCTGGTCGAGGACCCACTCGATGCCGATGGTCTGGCCAAGCTGGCAGAGCGCATCGCCGCCAGTTTCCAATTGCCCATTGCATTGGGCGGACGGGAAGTCACGGTAACCATGAGCATCGGCATTGCACAGGGCAGCGGCACCGATGTCGATGCGCTGTTGCGCAACGCGGACGTCGCGATGTACACCGTCAAGCACCGCGGCAAGCGTGGCTATGCGATCTTCGAGCCGCGCATGCATGCCGCAGTGATGGAGCGCGTACACCTCGAAGCAGACTTTTCCAAAGCGCTGGAGCGGGGACAATTCAGGCTCGTCTATCAGCCGATCCTCGAGTTGGAGACCGGGCGCCTGGCGGGCGTCGAAGCTTTGGTGCGATGGCATCATCCGGAACGCGGCATCGTACCGCCCTCCGTCTTTATCCCGCTCGCGGAGGAAGACAGCGAACGCATCGTCCCGCTCGGAAAGTGGATTTTGCGAGAAGCGTGCCGGCAGGCAAAAGTCTGGCACGATCTTGCCCTGCTCGATGCCCCGTTTCATATCGCCGTCAATATCTCGGTCAGGCAGTTGCAGTATTCCAATCTCGTAGAGGATGTCACCATCGCGCTGACCGATTTTCAACTCGATGCGCGCGCGCTCGTGCTCGAAATCACGGAAAGCGCTTTGATGCAGAGGACCGACCTGATGCTGCGAACGCTGCAGGAGTTGAAAACGTTGGGCGTGCGTCTGGCAATCGACGATTTTGGCATGGGCTATTCGTCGCTCAGTTATCTGCACCGGTTTCCGGTCGACATCCTCAAGATCGACAAATCCTTCATCGATCGCCTCGGAGAAGAATCCGCCGGCGCCGGCCTGACTTCCGCAATCATCGCATTGGGCGCTACGCTGCGAATGGAAACGGTTGCCGAAGGCGTCGAGCACGCCAGCCAGGCGGTAGAACTGAAACGCCTGAATTGCCGTTTCGCGCAGGGGTATTATTTCTCGAGGCCGATAACGCCGGAGCAAGTGGAAGCCGAGTGGATTGGAAAAAGCGTGGATCGGCTCGTGGCGGCACCGGTTAGTTAGGGAAGCTCTGTTCAGACATTCCCTAGACGATTCGCATCGAGTTCAGACGAAATTGAACCCGTGCTGCTTGATATATGCAGCAAACGCGGCACCTTCCGGTTGCGCGGCTTGCCGCGCTTTATCCTCCGACCAGCCGTAGAAATCGGCGTAGCCGAATTGCTTCGGATTGCGCTGCTGTTCGCGCGTCATCGCGTGACGCGCGTCGCGACGACGATCGTATTCGTCGATGGTCTGTTCGAGTTTGCCGTCGTCGTAGGTTTCAGCGTGAATGGTTACAGCAGGCGGCAGCCGCATACTCGCGAACCCGGCGCTTGCCGGATAACCGACGCACAATCCGGCCACCGGGAAGACGCCGTCCGGCAGTGCCAGCTCAGCGGCCACGGTTTCGATCTGATTGCGGATCACACTGATCGGGCAACAGCCGAGTCCCACCGATTCCGCCGCGAGAATGAAAGTCTGCAATACCAGCGCTGCGTCCACCGACGCGTTTAGAAAAGCCTCGACGTCGCGATTCGGTTGCGGATGTGCGCGCAGCGACGAGATACGTTCCAGCCTGCGCGCATCGCCGCAGAACACGAGAAACACCGGCGACAAACCGATCCACGGCATCGCTGGAAAATGCGCAGCGATGCGACCGCGCTTGCCGGCATCGCTGAGCTTGATCACCGAGGCTTGCTGGAAATCCGATTTCGCGGAAGCCGATAGTGCGACGGCGAGCAGTAGATCGATCAATGCTACCGGCACCGGCGCGTCGGTATATTTGCGATGTGTGCGCCGCGCCAGGATGCGAGCGAGCTCAGGTGTCAGATGTTCAGACGCAGCGATCCCCGGATCGACCCCGAATCGCGCGTCGAGCAGCGGTTTGAGACTCATGGTTTTCTCCTCCGGTTCGATGCCGTCTGTACGGGGTGCGTTTACCTGGCCGGCGCGCGATACGCGACCATATCGACTTCCACGATGCCGCCGCGCGCGAGAGCGGTAACCCCGACCGTAGTGCGTGCCGGCAAGCGATTGGCAGGAAAGTATTCGAGGTAGAGGCGATTGAACGCCGTGTAGTCGCGCTCGAACTGAGTGAGAAAAATGCGCACCGACAGTACGTGGCTGAGGCCCGCTTGCGCTCCCGCGAGCGCACGCTTTAAGTTGTCGAACACTTTGTGCGCCTGTGCTTCGATGCCGTCCGGCAGCGGCCGCGAATCGTCGTCGGGATCGGTTGCGAGCTGGCCGGTGATGAACAGCCAGCCATCCTGCTCGACCACGTGGCTGTAAGGTCCCACCGGCTTCGGTGCATTCGCGATCATGTGGAATATCGGTGCAGACATGCGTCCTCCGTGACTGGGTTTAGCGGTGCGTTGCGGCTGCTTGCGGCCGCGCATGCGAAGATAAATTCAAACCCCCGATGGGCGCGACTGCTGGCGGCCGAATCGCTGCAGAAACTGCTGCGCTCGTTCGCTCTGCGGCCGCTCGAAGAACTGCGCGGGCTCTGCGGATTCGATCACGCGGCCGTGATCGAGAAACACGACTTCATCGGCCGCATCACGCGCAAAGCCCATCTCGTGCGTGACCACCACCATCGTCATGCCTTCCTGCGCGAGCTCCTCCATTACGGTCAGCACCTCGCCGACCAGCTCCGGATCGAGCGCGCTCGTCGCCTCGTCGAACAACATCAGCTCAGGGCGCATTGCCAGCGCGCGGGCAATGGCGACCCGCTGGCGTTGTCCGCCGGACAATCGCGCGGGATAAGCATCGCGCTTGTCGCTCAAGCCGACTTTGGCGAGCAAGCGTTCGGCATCCGCGATCACTTCGGCGCGCGGCAGGTGCTTGACGTGGATCGGCGCTTCGATGATGTTGCCGAGCACCGTCAAGTGCGGCCACAGATTAAAGTGCTGAAACACCATACCGATGCGCGCGCGGACCGCGGCCAGCTCGGCCGGCGACATCGGTACTCTTCCACCGGGGCGATAACCGATTCTCTCGCCGGATAAAAATACGAATCCATCGTCGGGTTTCTCCAGCCAGTTCAAACAACGCAGCAGTGTAGATTTGCCCGACCCGCTCGGCCCGAGAATGCATACGGTCTTGCCTTTTGTAACACGCAAGCTGACATCGGTCAGGACCTGGTGGTCGGCGAAGCGTTTGCACAGGTTGCGCACTTCGAGCACCGGCGGGTCGGCGGCGACGGGCGCGCCGGCGAAGATCGAAGCCTCCGAGTGCGAGGTCATCAGCGCCTCGGCTGCGCACGCCGCTCGAGCCACGCGACGCTCAGCTCGACCACTCGGCACAGCGCCCAGTACAGCGCGACCGCGGCAATGAATGCGGCAAACGGCACGTAGTAAGTCGATTGAATCGAGCTCGCCGCATGGGTGAGCTCGGGCACCGCGATGATCATCAGAAACGCCGAATCTTTGATGATCTGAATCATCTGATTGCCGAGCACCGGCCCGACCGCCAATATCACCGGCGGCAGAATAATGCGCCGATACAACGTCGCGCCGTGGAATCCGGTTGCATGCGCAGCGTCTATGTAGCCACTCGGCAGACTGGCCCAGCCGCCGCGCAGGATCTCGCCGATGTAGGCCGCATTGTAGATCGCCAGGGCGCACAGTCCGGCGGTCCAATTGTCGAAACGTATGCCGAGCTCCGGGAGCCCGTAGTAGACGATGTAGGCGAGCAGGAGAAACGGCACGCAGCGCATGCCGTCGACCAGCCATTGCGTCGGGCGCTGCACCGCGCGCGATTGCGACATCAGCGCGGAGGCGAGAACTGCCCCCAGCAGCAGCGCGATCGCACTCGACAACACGACCAACCCGACAGTGTTTGCCAATCCCGCGAACAGCCGGTCCCTGTGCGCCCAGACGATGGCGAACTCGTGCGTCATGCCACACCGTACTTGCGCACCAGCGCCGGTTCGATCGTCCGCTGAATACGCACCAGCACAAATACGACGATGAAGTAGAGCACGGTGGCGACGAGAAACGGCGGCACCGGCTCATAGGTCTGCGCACCGATGCGCACTGCCGCACGCGTGATGTCGACTACGCCCAGGACGGCGATGGCCGGACTGGCCTTGATCAGCAGCGTGACCTCGTTGACCAGTGCGGGCAGGCTCGTGCGCCAGAGCTGCGGAAACACGATGCGACGGAATGCCAGCGACGGCGACATGCCGCTTGCCGCCGCCGCTTCGATCTGCGCTTTCGGGAAATCGTTCAGTGCCGCGCGCCAGATCTCGCAGTTGAACGCTGCAGTGTTCAACGTCAAGGTGAGGATAGCAGCGGGAATCGGATCGATCGGAATGCCGACGTTGGGCAGCGCGAAGAAGATGAGCAGCGCGAGCGTGACCATCGGCGTCGCGCGCAGCACGCTCACGTACGCAGCGATAGCACGCGAGAGCACCGGCACCTTCGCCCAGCGCACCAGCGCGAGCCCGAGCCCGAGCCCGAGCGGCACGCCGATGACGATGCCGATCAGCGAGAGCGCGACGGTGATGGCCGCGCCCTGCAGCAGGCTGAGCAAATTGTAGAAGGTCATCGCCTCGCTCGCCTCCCGCGGCGATCCCTTCGCCTAGAACTGCGGTGTGAACGTCGTCGGCAGCGAATCGAATGTTTTGCCGAACCACTTCTTCTGCAGCTCCGCGGAGGCGCCGCTGGTGCGCTGCTTGGCAAGAAAATCGTTCAGGAACGCGAGCAGCTCGGTGTTGCCTTTCTTCACCGCCCACGCCGGATACGACGGCCCGGACACGGCTTGACCGAGCGCGAACACGGTGGGTTTCTCTTTTACCAGCGCCTGCAGGTTGATCACCGTGTTGATCACGAAGTCGGTGCGGCCGATCGCGAGATCCTGATAGGCCTCCGGGTACGAGGTGTACTCGACGACTTTGCCGATCTTGCCGCCGGTCTTGGCGAGCATCGCTTCGAGCTCGGGCAGCCGCTGCAGCAATCCGCTGCCGGCCTGGATGCCGAGGATCTTGCCGTTGAGGTCCTTGATCTCCTTGATGCTGTCGTCCTTCTTGCGCTTGACGTAGTAATGCGTGGCATCGGCGATCGGCATGGTGAAGTCGAGAAACTGCGCGCGTTCTTTGGTGATCAGCGCAGCGGTCAGTGCGACGTCGTATTTGCCCGTGCTCACGCCGGCGAGCAGCCCGGTCCAGGGAATAATTTCCTGACGCACCTCGAACGGCGCACTTTTCTTGAGCAGCGCCAGCAGCTCGTTGTCGAAACCGGTCGGCTGACCGTCCTGCACGAACTCGAACGGCCGGAAGTCGTCCTCGGTAGCGACGACCAGATAGCCGCGCTTTTTGATATCTTCGAGCGATGCCGCACCGGCCGATCCGATGCAGATCGTTGCGCACAGGGCGCTCAGGCACACAGCAGAAGCGATGAGGCGAAAGCGACGGCGGATCATTGAAGGTCTCCCGAGCGGACTGTTGTCTGGATGCACTCTGTTTGCTTTCGGTGCTACTTGGGAACGAATCTTTGGTTATTTCGTTATTGCCGCGCGAACGGATCGCGCGTTGCTGCACGACGTTTCGTGACGCGTGGTTTGCAAGAGCGATGCCATTGGCGTCGACCGCGCGCGCGACGGCACGGCAATCTGGGTAAGTGCCGGAACGCAGAGCGAAGCGTGAGCTTGTGCACGCGACTTACGCACGCTGCGTCGCCGCGCCGCTACGCGATCGATGTACGTTAGTGGGGCGAGCCCATCGCGCTGCGCACTCGGCTGGTGCGATCCGATCGACGCGTCGGTGACTCGCAAGAGCGAACGTGGCGGCCGGTGTGAGAGCGGCGAGTACAGTCGCGCAAGCGCGTTTAGAAGTGCGGGTGCACCGATTGCTTTGCCATCGATCTACAGAGCGAGGAAACCCATGAGCGAGCGGTTCGATCTGATTCTCAAAGGCGGACGTCTCATCGATCCGGCGGCGGGGCGGGACGGCGTCGCCGACATCGCAATCAAGGACGGACGCGTTAGTGCGATAGCCGACGACATCCTCGCAGCGAGCGCGCGCGAAAGCGTCGATTGCCGCGGCAAGCTGGTGCTCCCCGGTCTCATCGACACCCATGCGCACGTCTACCAATATGTGACGGGACGCTTCGGCTTGAATGCCGACATGTGCGGCGTACACTCCGGCGTCACGACGCTGGTCGATCAAGGCGGCCCGAGCTGCATGACCTTGCCCGGTTTTCGCAACTACGTCGCCGAGCAATCGCAGTCACGCGTGCTGGCGTTCATCTCGGCGTATCTGGTCGGCGGTCTCGAAGGTCATTTTTACCCCGAGCTGTACCGGCCCGATTGCGTCGACGTGAAGGCGACGGTAAAAGCCGCACTGGAAAATCGCGATCTGGTAAAAGGCGTGAAGGCGCATGCCGAGCTCGGCGGCTTTGCGCGCTGGGGGCTCGAGGTCATCAAGCTGTCGGTGGAAATCAGCCGGGAGACCGATCTGCCGCTGTATATTCATTTCGGTCAGCTTTGGCCCGAGCCGGATGCGGGCGGTGTTGCAGTCGACCCCGACGACATCCTTCCGCAAGTGATCGCGCTGCTCAAGCCGGGCGACGTGCTCGCGCATCCGTTCAGCCGTCATCCCGGCGGTTTCGTAAATAAGCACAGCACCGTGCACACGCTGGTGAAAGAAGCGCTCGCACGCGGCGTGAAAATAGACGTCGGCCACGGGTCGCACTTCAGCTTCAACATCGCGCGCAAGGTTCTCGAAGCCGGCATTCTTCCCGATACGCTCGGCGCGGATATGCATGGCTACAATACGAAAGTGCCGCCGCCACGTGGAACGCCATCGAGCCATCCCGACGAAGAGCACATGTTCGCCGGCCGCACGCGCTTCTCGCTGATCTCAACGATGACGTCGATGCTCGCGCTCGGCGTAACCCTGGAGCAACTGGTGCCGATGGTGACCAGCAATCCCGCGCAAATGTTGGGCCTTGCGGGCGAGATCGGTACGCTTGCGCCCGGCGTCACCGCCGATGTCAGCGTGCTCAACGATGCACGCGGCCGCTGGATTCTGCGCGACAACGAAGGCAACGAGGCGCTCGCGCAGCGTCTGTTGACGCCGGCATTCTGCCTGCGCGGCGGCAAGCGATTCGAGGCCGACGCATCGATCCTTCCCCTCGCCAGCGCGGCCTGACGCGCATGTCGAACGCCCCTTCACGATGACCGTCGCCGTGCACGGCAAAGGCATCGGCGTGCCGTTGCCGCGCAAAGAGGACGCGCGCTTTCTGCGCGGCCGCGGCGAGTACGTCGCCAACATCGCGATGGTCGGCATGGTGAACGTCGCCTTCGTGCGCTCGCAACTCGCGCATGCGCGGATCGGCGCGATACGCAAGCCGGCGGGCAGCGAAGATCGCGTGTTCGCGATGACCGATCTCGCCGGCGTGCTGCCGATCGTCGCCGATTCGGCACTGCAGGGGTTCAAGTCGTCGTCGCAGCCGGTGCTCGCGCAAGGCAAAGTCCGCTACGTCGGTGACCTGATCGCGATGTGCTATGGCGAGTCGCGCGCCGAAGCGGAAGACATCGCCGGCGAGGTCGACGTCGATTACGACCCGCTTGCGCCGGTCGTCGACATGCTAGCTGCGCTGAAGCCCGACGCAGTGCTCGTGCACGAGCACTGGGCCGACAACGTCTTTCTCGAAACGAAAGTAGACGACGATCTGCGCGGCATTCGCGAACGCGCTGCGATCCGCGTGCAGCGACGGATTCGCACCGCCCGCCAGTCGATGGCACCCCTTGAAGGACGCGGCGTCGTTGCGCACTACGATCGACGGCTGGATCAGCTGATCGTCTATTCCGCGGCGCAGATGCCGCATATCAATCGCGCGGGACTGGCGGTGTGCCTCGGAATGGATCAAGGCCGCATCCGCGTCATCGCGCCGGACGTCGGTGGCGGCTTCGGCTACAAAGGCATCTTGCTGCCCGAAGAAGTTTGCGTCGCGTGGCTTGCGTTGCGGCTCGGCCGTCCGGTGCGCTGGATCGAGGATCGCTTCGAACAGCTCAGCGCAAACGCGAATTGCCGCGAGCATCACTACGACATCACCGGCTACGCCGATGCGACGGGCCGCCTGCTTGCCGTCGAATGCGACGCGGTCGTCGATTCCGGCGCGTACTCGTCCTATCCATTCTCTGCGTGTCTCGAAGCGGCACAGGTCAGCTCGATTCTGCCCGGCCCATATCGCATGGAGCAGTACGCTTGCCACACGTGGTCGGTGGCGACGAACAAAGCGCCGATCCTTCCCTATCGTGGCGTCGCGCGTACCGGCGTGTGCTTTGCGATCGAGCTGCTGATCGATGCGATCGCACGCGAAGCGAAACAAGAACCGTATCGCGTGCGTCTCGCGAACCTCGTGCCGCCGGAGGTAATGCCCTACGTCAACATCACCGGCAAGCATTTCGATAGCGGCGACTATCCCGAGGCGGTGCGACGCGCCGTCGCCGCGATCGACATCGAGAAATGGCGCGCACGGCAGCAACGTCCGGAGTCGGACGGGCGACGCATCGGCGTCGGCGTGGCGATCTTTTGCGAACAGGCGGCGCACGGGACTTCGGTCTACCACGGCTGGGGCATACCAATGGTGCCGGGTCACGAGCAGTGTGCTGCGCGTCTGTCGCCCGATGGCATTCTCGAGCTGCGCATCGGCGCGCACTCGCACGGCCAGGGACTCGAGACGACACTCGCGCAGGTGGCGCACGAAGTGCTCGGCGTCGATCCCGCCAACGTGCGATTGATTCACGGCGACACCGCGCTGACGCCGTACTCGACCGGCACTTGGGGATCGCGCTGCATGGTGATGTCGGGCGGCGCGGTCGCCGAAGCGTGCACGGAGATCGGCCGCCGCGTGCGTCACATCGCCGGCAAGCTGCTCGAAGTTGCAAGCGATGATCTCGTATTCGAAGATGGCGACGTGCGCGTCGTCGGTACCGATCGCCGCATGTCGCTCGGCGAAGTGGCGCACGTGTGGTATCGCGCGCCGCAGCTCTTGCCGGCCGATGTCGACCCCGGCGGACTCGAGACGACGCGCGGATACAAGACGCAAAAAGACACCGGCACATTCAGCTACGCATGTCACGCGTGCGCGGTCGCGGTCGATACCGAGCTCGGCGTGGTCGAGATTCTCGACTATGTCGTG
>JBBRGM010000112.1:0-11161 GCA_038240725.1 Burkholderiales bacterium
AGGGTGTCGCCATCGCGGCTGCGATCATCTGGTGTTTGCCAGCACGTCAAGCGTTTACGGGGCTAATCGCAAGCTCCCGTTCAGCGTGCACGACAACACCGATCACCCGGTCAGTTTGTATGCGGCAAGCAAGAAGAGCAACGAGCTGATGGCGCACACCTACAGTCACTTGTTCGGGGTGCCGACGACCGGGCTGCGCTTTTTTACGGTCTACGGGCCGTGGGGACGCCCGGACATGTCGCTTGCGATTTTCACGCGCGCGATTTTCGAAGGCCGCCCCATCGACGTCTTCAACAACGGCGACATGCAACGCGACTTCACCTACATCGACGACATCGTAGAAGGGGTAGTGCGCGTGCTCGACCGCGCGCCGCGCGCCGATGCCGCCGTCGACATGACGCGGCCCGATCCCGCAACGAGCAATGCGCCGTACCGCTTGTTCAATATCGGCAACAACCAGCCGGTGAAGCTGCTGGATTTCATCGCAACGCTGGAAGGCGTGCTCGGTAAATCTGCGCAAAAAAATCTGCTGCCGATCCAACCCGGCGACGTCACCGCCACCTATGCCGAGGTGGACGATCTGCAGCAAGCAGTCGGTTTTTCACCCAGCACGCCGCTGGCGGATGGCATCAGGCGCTACGTCGCGTGGTTCCGCGATTACTACAAGGTTGCCGAATGAGTGCCGGGCTTTCGCATCGGAGTTGAGCGCCATACACAAACCATCGCTCAGCCGCGCCCGTAGCGGTCTTCGAATCGGACGATATCGTCCTCGCCGAGATAACTGCCGCTTTGTACCTCGATCATCACCAGGTCGAGCTTGCCGGGATTCTCCAGGCGATGGCGATGACCGGCCGGGATGTACGTCGATTCATTGGTGCGAATCAACAACTGCTGCTCGCCGTTCATCACGGTGGCAGTTCCGGAAACGACGACCCAGTGTTCGCTGCGGTGATAGTGCATCTGCAGGCTCAAAGAGGCGCCCGGCTTGACGACGATGCGCTTGATCTTGAATCCCGGACCTTCTTCGAGCACCGTGTAGCTGCCCCACGGACGCAGCACCGTGCGATGCAGCTTGTAGGTCTCGTGATTGGCGAGCTTCAGGCGCTGCGCTACTTTCTTTACGTCCTGCACGTGATCCCGGTGCGCGACCAGCAACGCGTCGGGCGTGTCGATCACCATCAGTCCATCGACGCCAACCGTCGCCACCATGCGTCCGCTGCTCTGCACGTAGCAGTTCGAGCTGTCGATGAACAGGCATTCGCCCAGCGCGCGATTGCCGGCTTCGTCCGGCGTTGTCAGGTCGCTCACTGCTTTCCACGATCCGACATCGCTCCAGCCAAAACGCGCGGGGACGACGGCGACGCGCGATGATTTTTCCATCACCGCATAGTCGATGGAAATGTCCGCCATCTGCGCGAACAACTCGGCAGGCAGATCGGCGCGATCGTCTTTGACCTGGGCCGCTTCCCAGCAGCGCTTCGCGCCCTCGAGAATCTCCGGCGCGTGCTCGGCCAGCTCTTCGATGAATACCTCGGCGAGAAAGCAGAACATGCCCGAGTTCCAGTAGAAGCGGCCCGACTTCAGCATCTCGGCGGCGATGTCGGCCGACGGTTTCTCGGTAAATCGCGCGACTTTGAAACCTGCCGTGCCTGCAATCGGATCGCCGCGTTCGATATAGCCGAATCCTGTTTCCGGGTAGGCCGGCGGGATGCCGAACGTCACCAGCAAGCGCTGTGCTGCCAACTGCTGCGCGTCGTGCACCGAAGACGCGAACGCGGCTTCATCGTCGACCAGATGATCGGCGGGCAATACCAGTAAGGTGGCGTCGCTGCCATGTCGCGCGACTGCGGCGAGCGCGCCCACCGCGAGCGCCGGCGCCGTGTTGCGCGCGGACGGCTCGAGAATGAGCAAATGCGCAAAATCCGTTTGCGCAGCGGTGTATTCGTCGCGCGTAACGAAGAAGTGATCGCGGTTGGTAACGGTAATGACTTCGGGTATATCGCCGAGCGAGGCCAGCCGGTGCAGCGTCTTCTGCAGGAGACTGTTGCCATCGGCCAATTTGATGAACGGCTTTGGGTGCGCTTCTCGGGACACCGGCCACAGTCGCGTACCGCTGCCGCCCGACAAAATAAGAGGTATGAGCATGGGATCTAGGAGTGCGTTACAGGTTCTGGCCTGACGTTATCTGGACGATGAATGCGGGTTCAGCAGTTACGCGAACTATTATGCATGGAAAGGCATGCTTTCTTATTCCGCATCGACCACCGCAAGCAATCCGCCAGACCCCCTATGCTATGATTTACGGCCCAATTCGAACTCTTCATCCCGAGATGAAAAAAGTCGCCCTCATCACCGGGATCACCGGGCAGGACGGCGCCTACCTGGCCGAATTGCTCCTCGCCAAGGGCTATTACGTTCACGGCATCAAGCGCCGCACCTCGCTGTTCAATACCGCTCGCATCGATCATCTCTATCAGGATCCGCACGAGGCCGATCGCCGTCTCATACTGCATTACGGCGACATGACCGATTCCAGTAGTCTGTTGCGCATCATTCAGCTCGTGCAGCCGACCGAAATCTACAACCTCGCTGCGCAGAGCCACGTCGCAGTGTCGTTCGAAGAACCCGAATACACGGCGAACTCGGATGCGCTGGGAACCCTGCGCGTACTGGAGGCGATGCGCATTCTCGGATTGAAGGACACGACGCGCTTTTATCAGGCATCGACCTCCGAGCTCTACGGTCTGGTCCAGGAAACGCCGCAGACCGAAACGACGCGGTTCTATCCACGATCGCCGTATGCCGTCGCGAAGATCTACGCATACTGGATCACGGTGAACTACCGCGAAGCCTACGGCTTTTATGCGTGCAACGGGATCTTGTTCAATCACGAATCGCCGTTGCGCGGCGAAACCTTCGTTACGCGCAAGATCACGCGCGCGCTGGCTCGCATCAAGCTCGGCCTGCAGGATTGTCTGTATCTGGGCAATCTCGACGCCAAGCGCGACTGGGGCCACGCGCGCGACTTCGTCGAAGCGCAGTGGATGATTCTGCAGCAGGACACGCCCGATGATTTCGTCATTGCCACCGGCGTGCAGCACAGTGTGCGCGACTTCGTGAATGCCGCTGCCGCGCAGATCGATATACAAATGCAATGGCGCGGCACCGGCGCAGACGAGAAAGGCTACGATCAGAACGGTCGCTGCATCGTCGCGGTGGATCCGCGCTATTTCCGTCTGAGCGAAGTGCAGCAATTGCTGGGCGATGCTTCGAAGGCGCGCGCGCGGCTGGGCTGGTCACCGAAGATTACGTTTCAGGCGCTGGTCGAAGAAATGATGCGTGAAGATCTGAAATCGGCGGAGCGCGACGAGCTGGTAAAGCAGCACGGCTATTCCGCCTATAACTTTCACGAGTAGGCACGACGTAGCGGCGACCGACTCGGTGCGCCGGCAGTGCGAATCGATAACCCAATTTCAATCAGCGTGAACATGTCATCCGATCCCATCATCGTCACCGGCGGCGCCGGCTTCATCGGTTCCAATTTCGTACTCGACTGGGTATCGGCTGGACTCGGTTCTCTGATCAACTTCGACAAACTCACCTACGCGGGCAATCTGCGCAATCTCGACGCCTTGCGCGACAACGACACACACACGTTCGTGCGAGGCGATGTCGGCGACAGCGCCTCGGTTACGCAGTTGTTGCAGCAGTATCGTCCGCGCGCCGTCCTGCATTTCGCTGCTGAAAGTCACGTCGATCGATCGATTCACGGGCCGGAAGATTTCGTTGCGACCAACGTAACGGGAACATTCCGCCTGCTCGAAGCTGCGCGCGGTTACTGGTCTGCTTTGCCCGAGCCCGAGAAGGGCGCGTTTCGTTTCCTGCACGTGTCCACCGACGAGGTGTTCGGCTCGCTGCAGATGGATGAGGCGCCGTTCACCGAAGAGTCGCGCTTCGCACCCAACAGTCCATACGCGGCGTCGAAAGCGTCCGCGGATCATTTGGTGCGCGCCTACCACCACACGTACGGCTTGCCCGTCGTCACCGTCAACTGCTCGAACAACTACGGGCCGTTTCAGTTTCCGGAGAAGCTGATCCCGCTTATCATTCTCAATGCTGTCGAGGGTAAACCGCTGCCTGTGTACGGCGACGGCCTCAACGTTCGCGACTGGTTGTACGTCAAGGATCATTGTTCGGCGATCCGCGCCGTGCTGGAGCGTGGCCGAACCGGAGAGACCTACAATGTCGGCGGCAACAGCGAGCGCGCCAACATCGATGTGGTCAAACGTATCTGCGCGATCATCGATGAGTTGCGCCCGCAACCCGGCAAGCCCTCGCGCGATACGCAGATTCGCTACGTGACCGATCGTCCGGGCCACGATCGCCGCTATGCGATCGACGCGAACAAGATCGAGCGTGAGCTCGGCTGGAAACCCTCGGTCACCTTCGAGGAAGGCATTCGCAGCACGGTGCTCTGGTACCTGAACAATCAGGAATGGATCGAGGGCGTGCGGACCGGCGATTACCGCAACTGGCTGGAGCTCAACTATGTCTCGCGATAAACGATCCGCAGTGTTTGATCGGCGCGCCACGACTTTGATGTTTTTCGAGTCGAGGCACGCTCCGGCACGCAGACGATGAGCTCGATGCCCGGCCGATGAAGGGAATCATTCTCGCCGGCGGGTCGGGCACGCGCCTCTATCCGGTTACGCAGGTGGTCTCCAAGCAGCTGCTGCCCATCTATGACAAGCCGATGGTGTACTACCCGCTGTGCACGCTCATGATGGCCGGCATACGCGAGATTTTGATTATTTCGACGCCGCAAGATACGCCGCGCTTCGAGCAGTTGCTGAGCTCGGGCAGCCAGTGGGGAATCCACTTCGAATATGCAGTGCAGGCCGCACCGGAAGGGTTGGCGCAAGCGTTTCTGATTGGCCGCACCTTCATCGGCGAGGGAGCCTGCTCCCTCATTCTAGGCGACAATATCTTCTATGGTCACGATCTGCCGACCTTACTGGAACGCGCGGTGAGCAACACGCAGGGTGCCACCGTATTTGCCTACCCGGTGAGCGATCCTGAGCGATATGGCGTAATCGAGTTCGACCGCAACGGTGCGCCGATCGGCATCGAAGAAAAACCCAAACGCTCCAATTCGCGCTACGCGGTCACCGGCTTATACTTCTACGACAATCAGGTCGTCGACATCGCCGCTTCCCTCAAGCCGTCGCCGCGCGGCGAGCTCGAGATCACCGACGTGAATCGGCGCTACCTGGAAATGAACCAGCTCGACGTCATCAGACTCAAACGCGGGTTCGCATGGCTCGATACCGGCACTCACGAATCGATGCTGCAGGCGTCGACCTTCATCGAAACGTTGGAACAACGGCAGGGACTCAAGATCGCCTGTCCTGAAGAGATCGCCTATCGCATGGGATACATCGATGTCGGGGATCTGGAAAAATTGGCGGCCGGGCTTGCCAAGAGCAGCTACGGTCAGTACCTGCAGCAAATAGCCAAGGAACAATATAACTAGCCCGATATAACCTAGCGAGGGCGACGCCGCGAGCGGGTTGCCGTCGTCCACCCACCCTCACATCTCCGGCCTAAGTGAAAGTCACTCCTACTGCGCTTCCCGATGTCCTGATGATCGAACCGCGCGTGTTTCGCGATGAGCGCGGCAGTTTCTTCGAGAGCTACAACCAGCGCGCACTGGCCGAGCACGGCATCGACGCGCAGTTCGTGCAGGACAATCAGTCCACCTCGACCAACAACGTATTGCGCGGCATGCACTACCAGATCAAGCAGCCGCAGGGGAAATTGCTGCGCGTCGTTCGCGGTGAGATATTCGACGTCACGGTCGACCTGCGCCGCAGCTCGCGGACGTTCGGGCAATGGGCCGGTGAGATTCTCTCGGCGGAAAACAACCGCATGCTCTGGATACCGCCGGGCTTCGCGCACGGCTTTCTCGTGCGCTCCGAGTCGGCCGACGTGGCTTACAAGACGACCGATTTCTACGCGCCGCAATTCGAGCGCACTATCGTCTGGAACGATCGCGAGCTCGCTATCGAGTGGCAGCTCAGCAGTTCTCCGATCGTGTCGGCGAAAGATGCGGCCGGAGCAAGTTTTCGCGCAGCGGAGTTGTTTGCGTGAAGATTCTGCTGACCGGCAAGGACGGTCAGATAGGCTGGGAGCTGCAGCGAACTTTGGCGTCGCTTGGAGAGGTGATCGCGCTGGGACGCAACGAGCTGAATCTCGAACAGCCAGATAGCCTGCGCAACATCGTACGCACACAGCGACCGCAGATCATCGTCAATGCGGCGGCATATACCGCGGTAGATCTCGCCGAAACGGACACAGCGCGGGCGCAAGCTGTCAATGGCGATGCGCCGGGAATATTTGCGGAAGAAGCGAAAAAAATCGGTGCGCTGTTGGTCCACTATTCCACCGATTACGTGTTCGACGGCGGCGCCGCGGCACCTTATGTCGAGACCGATACGCCGAATCCGATCAACGTTTACGGTTCGACCAAGCTCGCAGGAGAAGGCGCGGTAAAGGCGCTCGCAGGCCAAGCCCTCATTCTGCGCACAAGCTGGGTGTACGGTATGCGCGGCAAGAATTTTCTGCTGACCATGCGCTCGCTCATGCGCGAGCGCGCGTCGCTGAACGTTGTCGACGATCAGCACGGCGCACCGACCTGGTCGCGCTCGATCGCCGAGGCAACCGCGCACTTGCTCAGTCGGCTCGCCGATCGAGATCAGCGCGAGCGCGTATTCCAGCAGGGACCACAGATCTATCACCTGACCTGCGCGGGCGCGACCACGTGGTTCGGTTTCGCTGCGGCAATCGCGGCGCATCTGCGTGACAACGATCCGGTCGCATCGATCGCCGCAGTTAATCCGATCGCGACCGAACAATACCCGACACCGGCGCGGCGGCCGCGCAACTCTGCGTTATCCAACGCCAAGATCCAGCGCGACTTCGGAATCGTGCTCGGCACCTGGCAACAAACCTTGGACTTGTGCTGCGCGACATGAGGGCGCGGCGGACTGACGTGCGGCGACTATCGCAACTCTGCAGCGAGTGCGCGCTCGCCACTCCATGCTTACCGCCGCGCGCAGCTGGCGCGTTCCATTCTTGCGCTCTCCTTTGCGAATACTGATCACAGGCGCTTCAGGTTTCGTCGGACGGGCGCTGGGGCGGCATCTCGACGCTCAAGGCTTCGAAGTGCGCCGCGCAGTACGAACGCTGCCCGAGAAAACGGCCGCCGAGCACGCCAGCAGCATCGCAGTCGGCGAAGTCGGTCCCGATACCGATTGGCAACCCGCGCTCGAGGGCGTCGACGTCGTCGTCCATCTCGCTGCCCGAGCGCACGTGATGGATGACCGCGCGGCTATCCCACTGAATGACTATCGCCGCATCAACGTCGATGGCACCCGGCGGCTCGCGCGCATGGCGGCGCAAAGCCAGGTGAAACGGCTGGTCTTGCTATCGTCGATCAAGGTACTCGGCGAGGCAAGCAAACGGCCGTTTACCGACCGCGATGCGCCTGCCCCCGAGGACGACTACGGCATCTCGAAGTGGGAAGCCGAACAGGCGCTTATCCAGGAGAGCCAGCGCTCGGCGATGCAATGGGTCGTGCTGCGCGCGCCACTGCTATACGGTCCCGGCGTGCGCGCCAATTTTGCTCGGCTCATGCATGCAGTCGCCGACGAGACGTTGCTTCCATTCGGCGCCATTCGCAACCATCGCAGCCTGCTGTTTCTCGGCAACCTGACCGATTGCATCGCGCGCTGCCTGACCCACACGGCGTGCGGCAATCGCGTGTTCCTGCTCAGCGATGGCGAAGATCTATCGACGCCGGAATTGGTCCGCAAGCTGGCCAGCGCTCTGGACGTGCGCGCAAACATGATCCCGATACCGGCGCTTTTGCTGCGGATCGCCGGCACGCTGGTAGGCAAAGGCGGTGCGATCGCGCGGCTCACCGGATCGCTGCAAGTCGACAGCACGCCGATCCGCAAGACCCTCGACTGGTCGCCGCCGTACTCGGTCGACCAAGGCATCGCGCAGACCGCGCGCTGGTACCGCAGCGTTTCGCAAACTGCAGAGAAACCCGGATAATGCGCCCCGTACCCGATGCTTCTTCAATCGAGCAGGGATGAAATACACAGCCCTATTGCTGACGCCGCTGATCTGCTTCGCTCTCAGCCTGCTCATTCTGCGCGGCCTGCTCTCGACGGCTGCAGGCGGCTTTCTTCTCGATCACCCGAACGCGCGTTCGCTGCACGTCGATCCGGTTCCGCGCACCGGCGGACTGGGCCTCATGCTCGGTCTTCTCGTCGGCGTTTGCATCTTGCAGCGCGGGCCGCTGCTGCTGCTCGCATTGGCGGCGGCCCTGATGTTGTTGTCCGTGGTCGATGACTGGCAGGACCTGCCCGCGGTTGTGCGACTGGCCGCGCACCTCGCGGCGGCCGGAACCTTCGTCGTTGCGACCGTAACGAATGCGCACCCGCTTGCCTTGCTCGTGCTGGCGGTGGGGGTCGGGTGGATGACCAATCTATACAATTTCATGGATGGTGCAGACGGCCTTGCAGGCGGGATGACGGTAGCGGGCTTCATCGCTTACGGTGTCGCCGCGCTGCTCGCCGGCGATGCGCAATTTTCGGTGTTGGGATTTTCAGTCGCGGCATCGGCGTGCGCGTTTCTCATCTTCAATTTTCCGCCCGCGCGCATTTTCATGGGCGACGCAGGCTCGGTACCGCTCGGTTTTCTCGCCGGCGCGGTCGGCATTGCCGGCTGGGAGAACGCGTTGTGGCCGATTTGGTTTCCAGTGATCGTGTTCAGTCCGTTCATCGTCGACGCCACGGTCACGCTGGCCGCCCGCGCATTGCGACGAGAAAAAATCTGGCACGCGCATCGCGGCCACTACTATCAGCGGCTGGTGATTATGGGCTGGACGCATCGCAAACTGGCGCGCGCGGAATATTTACTGATGAGCATCAGCGCCATCGCCGGCGTGCTCGCGCTGGGCCGCGCGCCTGCGCTGCAGATGTCCGTGATCGCGGCGCTGTTAGCGCTCTATGTCGCAGTCGGCCTCAACGTCGACCGGCGCTGGCGTGCCCGGGTGGTGAGCTAGCATGAGGTCGAACATCGCACCTGATCCACGCGCTTTACTGGCGATGCTGCACGACGTGCTCGCCGTCGCATTCGCGTGGGCGCTGGGTTTCTGGCTGCGTTTCAATCTCGAGATTCCAGCCGGTTATGCAGGTGTGATGCTGCGCACGTTGCCGATCGTCATGCTGGTGCAGGCTGCGATTTTCTGGCGCTTCGGCTTGTATCGCGGCATCTGGCGCTATGCGAGCTTGCACGATCTGCGTCAGATTCTGATCGCAGTAGCGATATCCGCTGTCGCCGCTCCGGCCGTGCTGGTGCTGCTGCGAATGGCGGACCCGGTGCCGCGCTCGGTGTTCGTGCTCGATCCGTTGCTGCTCGCATTCGTGATGGGCGGCAGTCGGCTCGCGTATCGCGCTTGGAAAGAAGGCCGCATCGGTCTGCTCACCAACGGCCACGCGACGCCGGTCCTGATTCTCGGCGCCGGCGATATGGCCGAGTTGCTCGTGCGCGAGTTGTCGGCGAACCCGGCGTGGAGCGTGGTCGGTTTGCTCGACAACAGCGAAGGCCGGCAGGGACGCCAGATTCACGGCATTCCTGTGCGCGGCCGCATCGATCAGGTCCAGCGCGTGGCGAAAGACTTGAAGGTCTCGCACGTGATTATTGCGATGCCGTCGGTGTTGCCTGCGGTGCGCCGGCAAGTGGTGAATCTCGCGGCGCAGGCGGGACTGAAAGTGATGACGGTTCCGTCTTTCGACGATATCGTCACCGGCAAAGTGACGATGTCGCAGATCCGCCAAGTGGAGCTCGACGATCTACTGGGTCGCGATCCGGTGGTGATGGACAGCGCGGTGCTGTCGAATTTTCTGTCCGGCAAAACGGTGATGGTGACCGGCGCCGGCGGCTCAATCGGCTTGGAGTTGTGCCGGCAGATCGCCCGCTTCGCGCCGTCGCAGCTGATCATGTTCGAACTGTCCGAGTTTGCGCTGTACCAGGCCGAGCAGGAATTTCGCAGCCGCCATCGCACGCTGCCGATCGTTTGCGCAGTGGGCGATACGCGCAATCCGCGCCGCGTCGACACGGTGATGCGCGAGTACCGGCCGCAGGTCGTATTTCACGCAGCTGCATATAAACACGTGCCGTTGATGGAACAGGTCAACACGTGGGAAGCCGTGCAGAACAACGTGCTCGGCACCTACGTCCTGGGCTGCGCGGCCGCGCGTCACGGCGTCGAAGAGTTCGTACTGATCTCCACCGACAAGGCGGTCAACCCGGCGAACGTAATGGGTGCGAGCAAGCGGCTCGCCGAGATGGTGTGTCAGGCGCTGCAGGCCGGCGCAACCACGCGTTTCGTGATGGTGCGCTTCGGCAATGTGCTGGGGAGTGCAGGCAGCGTCATTCCGAAGTTTCGCCAGCAGATCGCAGAAGGCGGACCGCTGACCGTCACGCACCCCGACATCACGCGCTACTTCATGTCGATACCGGAGGCCGCGCAACTGGTGCTGCAGGCCGGCGCGATGGGACTGGGCGGCGAGATCTTCGTGCTGGACATGGGCGAGCCGGTGCGAATTCTCGACCTTGCACGCGAGATGATCCGGCTTTCCGGCTTCACCGAAAACGAAATCCGTATCGCAGTCACCGGACTTCGACCCGGCGAGAAGCTGTACGAAGAGATGCTCTCGGACGAAGAACAGACGTTGCCGACGCCGCACCCGCGGTTGCGTATCGCGCGTGCCCGGCCGGTCGAGGCAGGCTGGCTGGAAAGTCTGCTCGACTGGCTGGACATGTCGGCTATACCGACCGACGAGCAAGTGCGCAAAGAACTGACCGGCTGGGTGCCGGAATATCGCCCTGCAGAAGCAGTGACGATGCTGCCGGACACCAGCACAGAGCAGCACACAGAACAGGGCACGGAACTGCAACGGAGCGAGATGCAGCGCGATGCCGTCGGCGGAAAGCGGTAAGGCGCAGCACGTCGATGGCTCGCTTCCCGCCTGGTTGCGCGGGTTGCCCGAGCGTCTTAACCGCTGGGCCGTCTACGTGGCAGTCGCCA
>JBBRGM010000113.1:0-11090 GCA_038240725.1 Burkholderiales bacterium
TCGAGCACGGCGCGCACCGGCACGGCAGGACAATGCTGGACGCGGTCTTTCAGCATCTGCAATGCATAGACGATTTTCGCGTCGGCTTGATCGAGATTCGCGAGGGTCTGGCTGGCATCCGCCTGCGGCATCACCCAGGCGCCGATGCCTTCGATGAACGAGCCGGACCCGCCAGGCCAGGTCATCCGGCCTGCGTCGAACGGGATCTTGTCCGCCGACTGCCAGCCATCGATCAATTGCTCCAAAGGGATGTCGGCAACGCCGAGCGTATGCGCGATGTTGTTGGCGGTGCCCATCGGCAGCGGCGCAATCGGGATGCCGCGGCGGCCCAGAAGCATTTTGCCGACGCGCCCGATAGTGCCGTCGCCACCCGCCACCGCGATCAAATCGGTCGGCTGCGCAAGCGCCGCCTGCCAATCGTCATCGTCGGCGACCTGCGGGAGCAGCACGTGTCCAGCCATCTGAATGCGCCCGCGCAGATTTTCGACCTCGGGCTGCTCGTCATCGCCCGCCGAGGGATTATGGATCAAGGTCACTCGCATGGTCAGGAACCTTGCCGCTGGAAAGCGCACCAATCTAGGCGGTATTCATCAATCGACAGGAGCACGGATATCTCATGCGAATACTGGTGACCAACGACGATGGGATTTACAGCCCCGGTATCGCCGCGCTCGCACAAGTAGCCGCCGAGTTCGGCGATGTGAGAATCGTCGCGCCGGATGTGGAACGCAGCTCGGCCGGACATTCCATCACCGCGTCGCGACCGCTCAGCTACAAGCGCACACCGCTCAAAGGCATCGACGCTTATCGAGTCGACGGCACACCGGCGGACTGCGTTGCGCTGGGCACCTATCAGTGGGAAAACGTCGATGTCGTCCTCTCCGGCATCAATCTCGGCAGCAATCTGGGCAATGCGATGTGGCACTCGGGTACCTTGGCCGCCGCGAAGCAGGCATCGCTGCTCGGCTTGCGCGGCATCGCGCTCAGCACACCGGTAACCGACACCGAACCGGACTTCGAAATCCTGAAACCGTGGATTGCGAAGGTGCTGCGTGTTCTATTGCCTGCAAGCGAGCTCCATCTAGTCAACGTAAATCTGCCGCCGACGATGCCGCGCGGCGTACTGTGGACATGCCAGTCGGTCAGGCACTACGACGGAAAAGTAGTTCCCTGGAAGGATCCGATGGGGCGCGAGCATTACTGGTTTACCGTCACGCCGCTGGAACCCGCCGAGGAAGGCACCGATCGCTGGGCGATCGAACGCGGTTACGTATCGATGACGCCGCTGCGTCTGGATCTTACCGACGAGGCCAAGCTGGAAGAGGCCAGGCGCGCCCATCCGGTCGATTCGCTTTCGTTCGGCTAAGCGGTTCGGCTGCATCTGTCCTGGTGGCGCCGCGCGGCAAGAGTCGCAGGCACCGTCCCCGCATCGATATACAATGCCTGCGGGGGCGCATGGTGCGCTTTCAGCCCGCCGGTAAAAGGACCCAGACATGGCCAAACCGAACTACGAGTTTGCGAAGCGTCAACGAGACTTAGCCAAGAAGCAGAAAAAAGAAGAAAAGCGGCAGCGCAAAGCCTCCGAAGTGGCCTCTGCACCGCCCGAAAATCCTGCGGCACCGGCGCCCGAAGAAGAGGACAAGAAAACGGTTTAGGCGGTGCGGTTCGGTGTCGACCCGGCTGCTGTGAGGCCGACTAGCGCGACGCCATAATTACTCGTGAGGCCGGCGTGCGAGACCGGTTACGTTAAGCGCGCTTGACTCGGTAAGGTCAGTTCAATACGCGCTCCAGGTAGGCCAAGGCGCGGCGATTGTCCGCCGTCGAGATGGACGCGACACAGTCCTTGCGGCACTTTGAGCTCGAACTCCCGCAGATACGCCTCAGCCTCGGTGATCAGTACGCAGGTGTCGCCGGCGATCCCGGTCGATATCAAGCGCTCTACCCTCAGATACTTCAGCAATGTCGCCAAGGTCGTCGCGAAGAATGCGGCGTGCTTCGGCTTCAGCACGAAGTAGTCGCGGACCGGCGCCGCTTCCGATCCTGCTGGCAGCGCCGGCGTTCGCGTGTGCCTGCCCCATTTGCAGTTGAACTGTAGCCCCACACGTCGCTCTAATCGGCGCACGCAGTTTCGCGTGCTTCGTCTGCGCAACTGCGATGGCTACGATCAGGATCGGCATTTCCGGATGGCGGTACCAACCGTGGCGCGGCGTGTTTTATCCCGCTAACCTGGCGCAGCGCCGAGAGCTCGAGTACGCCTCGCGCGCGTTCAGCTCGATCGAGTTGAACGGCTCGTTTTATTCGCTGCAGTACCCGTACTCCTACGAGGCGTGGTATCGCGAGACGCCGCCGGGCTTCGTGTTCAGCATGAAAGGCGCGCGCTACATCACGCATATGCGCAGACTGCTCGACATCGAGCTGCCGCTCGCCAATTTGTTCGCCTCCGGACTGTTTCATCTGCGCGAAAAACTCGGGCCGTTTCTGTGGCAGTTTCCGCCCAACTTTCGCTATGACGAAGCGCGCATGCGGCGCTTCTTCGAGCTGCTGCCGCGCGACACAGCGAGCGCGCTCAAGCTCGCGCGCCGACGCGAACCGCGCATGAAGGGCCGCGTGCGGCTCGCGATCGATGAGAATCGCCCACTGCGACACGCGGTGGAAATCCGCCACGACAGCTTCAAAGATCCATCCTTCGTCGCGCTGCTGCGCGCACACAACGTCGCGCTCGTAGTGGCCGACACCGCCGGCAAGTGGCCGTACCTGGAGGACGTGACATCGGACTTCATGTATCTGCGCTTGCACGGCGATGAAGAGATCTACGCGAGCGGCTATACCGATGCCGCGCTCGACCGCTGGGCCGACCGCATCAGGGCATGGAGCACCGGCAGCGAACCCGACGATGCAATCCGCATCCTCGGCGCCGCACCGGGGACCTGTACGAGCCGCGATATCTACTGCTACTTCGACAACGACATGAAGGTCAAGGCGCCGTACGATGCGCGCGCGCTGATGGCAAAATTGCGATTGCCGGGCGCACCGGCAGAGCCGCCGCCGGCGGGTAGCGCCCTTTCGTTTGGAGTGCAACGTGTCGAGCTTGACCCAAATCCGCCTGTTGGCGCAGTACAACCGCTGGATGAATGAAAAGCTGTATCGCACCGCCGCCCAGCTGTCTGAGGAGCAACTGCATGCGGACCGGCGCGCATTCTTCGGTTCGCTGTTCGATACCTTGCATCACATCTACACCGGCGATGTCGTATGGCTCAAACGCTTCGCCACGCATCCCGCGACGCTCGTTGCGCTCGATCCGGTGCGCGCGCTTGCCCAGCCACGCTCGGTAACCGATTTCGCGCACGGCAATCTCAGCGTTTTGTGGGACGCGCGCCAAGCGCTCGACCAAATCATCGTCGCGTGGACCGAAGAGCTGACCGACGACCATCTGAGCCATACTTTGCGTTATAGCAATACCAAGGGTGTGGTCGCGGCGCGATCGTTCGAGAGCCTGGTGCTGCATCTGTTCAACCATCAGACGCATCACCGCGGCCAGGCAACCACGCTGCTGTCGCAAGAAGGTCTGGATGTAGGCACCACCGATTTGTTCGCGCTGATTCCGGATCAGTCGCAGCCATCCCACTAAACGCGTTGTGCGAGGGCCGATTCCTAACGCGATGCGAGCGTGCTAGAGTTTGCGCACGTCCAATCTCGCCACGATATCCATGATCCTTGAAACCGCTGTGCTCAACGTGCGTCCTGGCCAGACCGCACAATTCGAAGCTGCATTTGCAACTGCGTCGGAGATCATTTCGGCCACACCCGGTTACGTCACGCACGAGCTACAGCGTTGCATCGAGACGGCCAATCAATATCTACTGCTGGTGTGGTGGCAAAAACTGGAAGATCACACGGAAGGCTTTCGCGGATCTGCCGGCTATCAGGAATGGCGCCGGCTGCTGCATCACTTCTACGATCCGTTTCCGACCGTTGAGCATTACGCGCTGGTATATCGTAGACCGGCTGCTGCATCGTAGACCTATTCGGATTGCACGCCGGTACGGCGGCGACCGCTTGCTCGATACTGCAGCTTCGCGTTAAGCGTGCCCTGCCGGCGGCGCTTGCAGCAGTGCGGCGAAAGCGTCCGCCTCCAGCGGCTCGCTGAACAAAAAGCCCTGCACCTCGTCGCAACCTTCTAGCTTGAGGAAATCGAGCTGTCCCTGCGTCTCTACGCCTTCGGCGATCGTGAGCATACCCAGCTTGCGCGTGAGCCCAATGATTGCGCTGGTGATGGCAGCGTCGTCCTCGTCGGTCGTCACGTCCTGCACGAATGACTGATCGATCTTGAGCTTGTCGATGGGAAACCGCTTGAGATAGGACAAGCTCGAATAGCCGGTGCCGAAATCGTCAATCGCAAGCGCGAGGCCGAGCGATTTCAGCCGCTCGAGCGATACGTCGAGTCCCGCTGCATTCTGCATGATCACGCTCTCGGTCACCTCCAGCTCCAGCTGCCTCGCATCGACCCGCGCGGTACGCAATGCAGACTCGACCGCGCTCGGGAAGCCGCTATAGCTGAACTGCAGCGCCGAGATGTTGACCGCCATGCGCACTTTCGGCAATCCGGCATCGGTCCATGCGCGGCTCTGTCGGCAAGCCTCATTCAACACCCATTCCCCGATCGGTAAAATGAGTCCGCTTTCCTCGGCGAACGGCATAAAGCGCGCCGGTGCAATCAGCCGAGCTCCGGGTGCTGCCAGCGAATCAAGGCCTCGACTCCCACCACACGTCCACTGCCCATGTCGTACTGCGGCTGGTAGTGCAAACGCAATTCGGCACGATCTACTGCGCGGCGCAGACTGCGCTCGAGTGTCAGGCGTTCCAGCGCGCGCGCATTCATATCGCCGGTGAAGAACTGAAAATTGTTCCGGCCAGTGCCCTTCGCGTGATACATCGCGGCGTCGGCGTTCTTGAGCAGCGTCTCGACATCTTCGCCGTCGTCCGGATACACGCTGATGCCGATACTCGGCGTCGTTGCGAGCTCGTGTCCGGCAATCGAATACGGCCGCGAGATTGCTTCGAGCACTTTCTGCGCGCTGTGCGCGATGTCAGCGACGTCGGCGATGTCGGGCATCAAGATCACGAACTCGTCGCCGCCCTGCCGGCTGACGGTATCGCTCGCCCGCATGGCGTTGCGCAGCCGATGGCCGACGTCCTGCAGCAGCTTGTCGCCGACACTGTGGCCGAGCGAATCGTTGACGTTCTTGAACCGGTCCAGATCAAGAAACATGACAGCCGCGTGAGTACGTTTGCGCTCAGCCAGAGAAATGGCCTGCGCGAGACGATCGTTGAGCAGCACGCGATTCGGCAAGTCGGTGAGAAAATCGTGATGCGCAAGATGACGCACGCGTTCCTCGCGCTCTTTGCGCTCCGAGATGTCGGAAAAGATTTCGATGTAGTTGACCGGGTGGCCGTCCGCATCGCG
The DNA here is from genome assembly GCA_038240725.1 of Burkholderiales bacterium. GTDB lineage: Bacteria > Pseudomonadota > Gammaproteobacteria > Burkholderiales > SHXO01 > SHXO01. The sequence continues at coordinate 5,465 of JBBRGM010000113.1, forward strand.
CACGACGCTCACGGTGAGCCAGCGCGGATAGATATCGCCGGTGCGCCGCCGATCCCACACTTCGCCCTGCCAGTAGCCCTGCTGCCAGACGCGGTCCCAGATTTCGCGATCCTGCTCGTGCGTTCGCACGCCCGGGCTCAGCGTGTACAGGGTTTGGCCGACGGCCTCGTCCACGGTATAGCCCGTGATCGTGCAGAACGCCGGATTGACCGACAAAATCTGCATCTCGGTATCGGTGATGACGATAGCTTCACCGCTGCTCTGGAATACCTCGCCGGCGAGCCGCAATTGATCCTCCGCGCGCTTCTTCTCGGTGATGTCGAGTAGAAATCCCTGCAACGACGGCCGGTCGCCTTCGTTCTGCACGACGCTGATGATGTGCCGCAGCCAGACGATGCGCTCGTCGCTCGCCAGCATGCGGTATTCCAGCTCGGTATCGCGTACCTCGATCAACGCATCGCGACAATCGCGCAGAACCCGTGCGCGGTCGTCCGTGTGCATGCGTCGCGCCCAGAAGCCTTCTGCGTACCACTCGACGATCGAGAACCCGAGAACTTTCGCGGCTTGCGGCCCGACGTAGGTGAAGCGGAAATCGTCGGGCGTCGCCGCCCACGGAATGACCTCGGTGCTTTCCACGAGCAGACGCAGGCGCCGTTCGCTCTGGCGCAACGCCTCTTCGGCGTGGTGACGCTCGGTGATGTCCTGCATCGTTCCCAGCAGGCCGAGCGGGCCGGCGTCGTCGCGCATGACATCGGCGCGCTGATGCACGTGACGTATCGAACCGTCGGGCAATCGGATGCGATGATCGATGGAAAAGCCGCGCAGCGACACTACCGCCTCGTCATGTACGAGCAGCAGCCGCCGGGCATCGTCCGGATGCACGACGTCGATCCAGTTGTCGAATGTGTGACTTCGAATTCCGCTGGCTCGCGCCCGACGATGCGATACATCTGCTCCGACCAGTGCAGCGTCAGCCGGGCAAGATCGCATTCCCAGCTGCCGACGTTGCCCACCTGCTGCGCCATGCGCATGCTCTCTTCGCGCACGCGCAGCGCCTGCTCCGCGCGATTGCGTTCGGTCAAATCGCGCATGATGGTCGAAAGGTATTCGATCTCCGCGGTTTGCGAACGATGCGCGATGATCAACTGCGACACCGGAACCTCGGCGCCGCCCGGTGGCTGCAGCGAGGTCTCGCCCATCCACGGACCGGTCTTGATCGCACGCGGAATGCCGGTTTCGGTAACGAAACGCACAGTGCTTGCCGGATGCAGCTCGGCGAGTTTGCGCGCACGTACGTCGTCGTGCGCGCCGATCAGCATGAGACGGCGTGCAGCTTGATTCAGATAGAGCAGATTGCCCTGCAGATCGCACGACGCGATGAAATCGCTGGTCTCATCGAGAATGGCCAGCGTGCGCCGCCGCTCGGCTTCGGTTTGCAGACGCTCGAGCTCTGCACCCGCGCGCGCCGCGAAAACTTTCAGTACGCCCTCGCCCAGGGTCGTGTCCACGATCGCCTCGTCGTGCATGACGGATAACATGCCAAGCACGCGACCTGTCGATGCAAGCAGGCGTACGCCGAGATAGCCTTCGATCTTGAGCTGCACAAGCAGCGGATCTTGCGGATAATGCACGCGCACATCGCGTGGGAACATGCAGTTGCCGTGCGCGACGGTTGCGGCGAACGGCCCGCCTTCGAATGCGTACTCGACATTTTCCGTAACGGCACCGTCAGCGCACATGGCGACCGTTCTGAATTTTTCCTCCTGCGCCCCGATCAGCTCGCCCACCAGCGCGTAACGCGTGCCGACTGCCGCGGCCAGCTCGACCACCAGCGAGCGAAAAAACGCTTCGCCGAGCGAGGCGGAGGCGCCTTTGACTACGGCCCCGATAATCTGCTCAGCGTGATGGCGCTGCGTGACATCGCGAATGAACACGGCGATGCCGGACACGCCTCCTTCGCGACCCGAAATCGGCGCGTACACCTCGTCGAAGTAATTGATCTCGCCAGCCGGCGTACGCATCGAGCTTTGCGTGCGCTGGTTTCCTCCGCCCGCCAGCACGCGCGCGAACAATGCTTGCACCTCATCGGCTCTCGCCGGGGACACAAGCCCCAGCGCGTCAACCCCGATTCGCGGGTTGAAACCCAAGTGACGCCGTACCACGCGCTGAAGAGCCGCGTTCATCGTCGTGATGCGAAGCTGCGCGTCGACTGCGAACATGGCGTCGTCCGCCGCGCTCATCGTAGCGCTCAGCAGCGCGCGGCTGTCTTCCGATGCGCGTTCGAGCGCCGTGACGGCACCCTGTTTCGCCGTGATGTCTTCGAACACGACCACCACTTGCCGCCTGCGGCTCGTATCGCCGTCGACGACTCGAGCGGACATCCATATTCGTGCCAATGTACCGGATCGTCGGCGAAACTGCGCCTCGGTCTGATGCGCCTTGCTGGTTTCGAATAACGCTTCGAGACCATGGGTCTTGGCGCCCGCTTCGCTCTTCACGCCGAGCTCGAGCAAGGTCCTGCCGAGTACCGCATGGCGCGAATGTTCGAGCAGATCGAAGAACGCGCGATTGGCGTCGAGCAGCTCGCCGCGCTGCCAATTGAATATCGCAGTTGCAAGCGGGCTTTCCTGAAATCCACTGCGCAAGTGCATCTCGTTGCGAACGATGCGTACGCGCTGGCGCCAGCATAAAATAGCGAGCACCAATACGATCGCGGCTCCAGCAGCAAGCCAGACATCGCGGTCCGCAAAGTCGGGGCCCCACGCCGCGCGCGCATGTCCGAGCACGCTGAACAGTCCGAGCGACGCGGGCATGCGCACCGCCAGCGCTAGCAACGAGTCACCCTGAGACTTGCACGCTCGCTCGCATGCCTGAGGTTTAGACTCGCATGCCTGAGGTTTAGACTCGCATGCCTGAGGTTTAGACAGGCGCTCGCGCGCCTGCGATTTAGACGAGCGCTTGCGCGCCTGGGGAAGCCGAGGCTTTGCCTGTTATTCTTTGCCATGTTTGCGGTGCGTCGGGGAGTAGTCTCAACTGGTGAGCCGCGCAAGTAATGAACCCTCGGCGCGCCCGCGTTCGCGGCGGTCTGCAATTCCGGCCGACGAGGATGACATTTAGCCGCCGAAAAGGCGGCAATGCAATAGCCTTTGAGCGATGCCTAAACAAATAAAGCGCTGTGCCTGGCCGCAAAGCGATCCACTGCAGATTGCGTATCACGATACCGAATGGGGCGTGCCCGTTCATGACGATCGCAAGCTGTTTGAATTCTTGATCTTGGAGGGCGCGCAGGCCGGTTTGAGCTGGTCGACCATCTTGCGCAAGCGGGAAGCTTATCGGCAAGCGTTCGCGAACTTTGAGCCGGCTGCAGTTGCACGCTTCGACGAGCGCCGGACTAGTGCATTGCTACAAAATGAGGGCATCGTGCGCAATCGCCTCAAAATTGCCTCCGCGATTCGCAATGCGCGCGCGTATCTCGCTGTACAGAAAGAATTCGGCAGCTTCGATGCTTATGTCTGGGGGCTGGTCGAAGGCAAGCCGATGCAAAACGCTTGGCAGGCTTCGCGAGAAGTCCCGGTCGTCACGCCGCATTCCGATGCATTGAGCAAAGATCTCAAAATGAGAGGTTTCAACTTCGTCGGCAGCACCATCTGCTATGCGTTCATGCAAGCGGTCGGGTTAGTCAACGACCACGTGGCGCCGTGCTTTCGCAAACGCCAGCTCGCGCGGCCAGTGTAGAGTGATTTTTAGCAGAACGATTTCACCGGAGCCTGTAGCCATGCCTGAATTCGAGCACGATCATCTCAGCACCGATCACGCCGCCGGCCACTGGCCGCTCGATCAAACAGCAAAGTTGCTGCCTCCGGTCGGTACGCATCCGCGCTCAGCCGCCGTTTATCAGCACGGCACGCTGCTGCTCAAACTGTTCGCGCCGCGAGGCACCGACACTCAGCAGCCGCATACCCGCGACGAGCTCTACTTCGTCGCACAAGGCCGCGGCTGGTTCGTCAACGGCAACGTGCGCCACACCTTCACCACCGGCGACTCATTGTTCGTGCCGGCCGGGATCAGCCACCGCTTCGAAGACTTCAGCGATGATTTGCTGCTATGGGTGGTGTTCTATGGGCCGGAGGGCGGGGAGAAAAGCAGTGATCGGTGATCGGTGATCAACGGCGGTGATCAGTGATCTGTGATCGGTGTTAATGCCGCACCCAGTCAAGCGTACGCCTTATATGGAGCGACCAATCCGTGCTGGATCGAACGCAGTCAGCTGATCACCGATCACAGATCACCGATCACTGAATTCAAGATGGATAGTTCTCTTCCGGATTTCTGGGACGTGCGTTATCGCGACGGCGTCACGCCTTGGGACGCGGGGTGCAGCCCGCCCGAGCTGCGTGCATTTGTGCAAACGTTACGTCCCGGCGCGCGCGTCTTGATTCCCGGCTGCGGTGCGGGCTACGAGGTGCGCGAGCTCGCCGAGCTCGGCTTCGATGTGCTGGGAATCGATTTCAGCGAAGCCGCGGTCGCAGCCGCCCAGAAGGAGCTCGGTGCGCACGCGGAGCGCATTCGATTCGCCGACTTCTTCGCGTTCGATGCGGGTGCCGGCTTCGAAGCGATTTACGAGCGTGCGTTTCTCTGCGCGCTGCCACGCAAGATGTGGCCGGCATATGCGCAGCGAATGTCGGATCTGCTCGAGCCCGGTGGCACGCTCGCTGGATTCTTCTTCTACGGCGACAAACCACGCGGGCCGCCATTCGGAACATCCGCGCCGGAGTTGCACGGATTGTTGGACAGCGCGTTCGAGTTGACCGAGGACCGGGTTGCGATCGAGTCGCTGCCGGTGTTTGAGGGCGCGGAACACTGGCAGACGTGGCGGCGCCGCTAGTACGCGGTACGGCGACGTTCGGCCGCTACTGAATCTCGTCGACCTTCAACATCACTCGGCGGTCGTCCCGATGCGTGTCCCGCGTGCGGGCTAATATTTCGCCTTGCTCGCGTTCCGTGGTTTGCGAAACGCCGCCGAGCTCGATCCATTCGCCCAAATGGCCTGACACCACGGTGCTGACGCGCTGGACGCTGGTCGCCCCGGTCGAGCCGCGCAGGCGATCTCTCGACGTGCCGATCTCGAGCGTCACGCGATCGCCGTTGACCCGCGGCGTAACGTAGAACCCGGTATCGGCCTCAACCGTCTGCGTCCCTTGAATGACCTGCGTGCCATTCGGCGTTTGGATGACTTGGGTGGAGACTACCGGCGCCGACTGGCCAACGCGAATTAGCGCGGGATTGCCTTCCAGCACCTGCACCGTCTGGGTAACGTCATCGCTGCGCGCCGAGCGGCTGCTGATGACTTGGCCGTCGACGCGCGTGCGTCCGCTCTGGACCGACACGCCCGGATCGTTACCGGCGCCCGGACGACGGGGAACCGTGACGCGAGCATTGCCCACATTAGTGCTGCCGGACACCGACGCGCCTTCGCGCACGCTATCCATCCCAGCGGTCTGCCGCACCGATATCATCAATCGGCGAGGTGCGGCATCGACGGTTGCAAGCACGCGCTTCAGATCGGCCATATTGGCCGGCGTCGTGCGCACGACGAGGCGATTGTTCATGCCGGTGATGGTGCCGC
>JBBRGM010000114.1:0-10994 GCA_038240725.1 Burkholderiales bacterium
GCAAACCTGCACGCCTGGTATGGCGAATCGCACGTGCTGCACGGCATGGACTTCTCGGTTCGGCGTGGCGAGCTCGTCACGCTGCTCGGCCGCAACGGCGCCGGACGCACGACCACCTTGCGCGCGATTCTCGGCCTCACCGGCAAGCGCAGCGGGTCCATCCTGGCGAAAGGCCGCGAGGTGATTGCGATGGCGCCGCATCGTGTCGCGCGGCTGGGCGTCGGTTACTGTCCGGAGGAACGCGGTATCTTCGCCAGCTTGTCGGCGGAAGAAAATCTGGTGCTGCCGCCGCGCGTCGCCGAGGGCGGCATGAGCCAGGACGAGATCTACGCGATGTTCCCCAATCTGTACGAGCGGCGCAAAAGCGTCGGCACCCGGCTGTCCGGCGGCGAGCAGCAGATGCTCGCGCTCGCGCGAATCCTGCGCACCGGCGCCGATATTCTTCTGCTCGACGAGATCACCGAAGGTCTCGCGCCCGTGCTGGTAAAAGCGCTGGGCCGTGCGGTGCGCAACCTCAAGCAGAAGGGCTATACAATCGTCATGGTCGAACAGAATTTTCGCTTCGCTGCGCCGCTGGCCGACCGGCATTACGTAGTCGAGCTTGGTCGGGTGGTGAAGACAGTCAGCAAAGACGAGTTGGACGCCAAGGTCGATTTGCTGCACGAATATCTCGGCGTCTGATCGTCTAATCAAAACAGAGAGGGGATCGAACAAAATGAATCGAACGATAATTGCGGCGCTGACGAGTGCGGTGTTCTTGACGACCATCGTCGCCTCCGCGCAAGCGCAAACCGCCAAGCTTTCCGGCGACATGGTGCGCATCGGCGTTCTCACCGACATGTCCGGCCTGTACTCCGACGTCGGCGGCCAAGGTTCGGTGATCGCCGCACAGATGGCGGTGGACGATTTCGGCGGCAAGGTGCTCGGCAAAAAAGTCGACATTGTCTCCGCCGATCACCAGAACAAAGCCGACGTCGCTGCCAACAAAGCACGCGAGTGGATCGATCGCGACGGCGTCGACATGATCACCGATGTGCTCAACTCCGCTGTTGCGCTTGCGACTGCGAAAGTCGTCGCGGAAAAGAAGCGAATCATGATGGATACCGGCGCGGCATCCACGCGCCTGACCAACGAGGACTGCACGCCGTACACCGTACATCATAGCTACGACACCTACGCGCTCGCGCATGGCACCGGCACCGCGGTGGTGAAACAAGGCGGCGATACCTGGTTCTTCCTGACGGCGGATTACGCGTTCGGTCACTCGCTGGAGAAAGACACGTCCGACGTGGTAAAGGCAAACGGCGGCAAGGTGCTCGGCGCCGTGCGGCATCCACTCAGCGCATCGGACTTCTCGTCTTTCCTGTTGCAGGCGCAAGCGTCGAAAGCAAAGATCATCGGGCTGGCCAATGCCGGCGGTGACACGGTCAACTCCATCAAAGCGGCAAACGAATTCGGCCTCACCAAAACACAAAGCCTGGCGGGACTGCTGGTGTTCATCGCCGACATTCACAGCCTCGGTCTCGCGGCTACCCAGGGGATGTACGTCACCGAAGCCTGGTACTGGGATCTGAACGACGACACGCGCAAGTGGAGCAAACGCTTCTTCGAGAAGACCAAGAAGATGCCGACCATGATTCACGCCGGCGTGTATTCGTCGGTGACGATGTATCTGAATGCGGTAAAAGCGACCGGCACCGACGACGCCGATCAAGTGATGGCGTGGATGCGCAAGAACAAGCACAGCGACATGTTCGGCAAGAACATGGTATTGCGCGAAGACGGCCGCCTCCTGCACGAGATGTATCTGTTCCAGGTGAAGAAGCCGGCAGAGTCGAAAGCGCCATGGGATTACTACAATCTGCGCTCGACGATTCCAGCCGATCAGGCATTCCAGCCGCTGTCGTTGTCGCGCTGCCCGTTGATCAAAAAGTAGTCCCGCTCGTTAGCCAATCGATCTCGCGTCACCCGTGAGATGACCGAAATCCTCGGCATTCCGATCCAGGCGCTGCTCGGCCAGCTTCTGCTTGGGCTGGTCAACGGTTCGTTCTACGCCATGCTCAGCCTGGGGCTGGCCATCATCTTCGGCCTGCTCAACATCATCAACTTCGCGCACGGCGCGCTCTACATGATGGGTGCGTACGCCGCCTGGCTTTCGCTCACGTATTTCAACGTCGGCTATTGGCCGAGCCTGATCCTGGCACCGGTAGTCATCGGTGCATTCGGCATGCTGATCGAGCGCGGGTTTCTGCAGTGGCTGTACAAGCTCGACCATCTTTATGGATTGCTGCTGACCTTCGGCATCGCGCTCATGCTGGAAGGCACGTTCCGGTATTTTTTCGGCGTATCGGGCCAACCGTATCCGGTGCCGGAGCAGCTCTCCGGCGCGACCAATCTCGGCTTCATGATCCTGCCGAACTATCGCGCCTGGGTGGTGGCCGCCTCGCTCACCGTTTGCGTAGCGACTTGGTTCGTGATCGAGCGGACGCGATTGGGCGCGTACCTTCGCGCGGCAACCGAAAACCCGAAACTCGTGCAGGCGTTCGGCATCAACGTGCCGCTGATGGTGACGCTCACCTACGGCTTCGGCGCAGCGCTCGCCGCATTTTCCGGCGTGCTGGCAGCGCCGATCATCCAAGTGAACCCGCTGATGGGCTCCAACCTCATCGTCATCGTTTTCGCAGTGGTCGTGATCGGCGGCATGGGATCGATTCTGGGCTCGATCGCCACCGGGCTCGGCCTCGGCGTCATCGAAGGACTCACCAAAGTGTTCTACCCGGAAGCATCCTCCACCGTGATCTTTGTGATCATGGTGATCGTTCTGCTGGTGCGTCCGGCCGGTCTATTCGGACGCGAGAAGTGAGGCAGCGATGACACGTACTCGCATCGGATTCCTGGTTGCTCTCGCGCTCCTGCTCGCGGCACCCTATTTCGTGTATCCCGTGCTGGTGATGAAGGTGCTGTGCTTCGCGCTGTTCGCATGCGCCTTCAATTTGCTGCTCGGGTTCACCGGCCTGCTCTCGTTCGGTCACGCCGCATTCTTCGGCATGGCTGCGTACGTGACCGGATACGCCATGACGCGATTGTCGCTCACGCCGGAGGTCGGCTTGGCGCTCGGCGTGCTCGCTGCTGCCGCGCTCGGTGGTGTGTTCGGTGGTCTGGCGATTCGCCGTCAAGGCATCTACTTCGCGATGATCACGCTGGCGCTCGCGCAAATGGTTTACTTCTTCTGCCTGCAGGCGCCGTTCACGGGCGGCGAAGATGGGCTGCAAGGCGTGCCGCGCGGCGCGCTGTTCGGATTGCTGGATCTGCGCGATGACAAGGTGATCTATTACGTCGTAGTAGCGATCTTCGTGGCCGGCTTCTCCGTTATCTATCGGACGATTCATTCGCCGTTCGGCCAGGTGCTCAAAGCGATACGCGAGAATGAGCCTCGCGCGCTCTCGCTAGGCTATGACGTCAATCGGTACAAGCTGCTTGCGTTCGTGCTGTCGGCATCGCTTGCCGGTCTGGCCGGCGCTACCAAAACGCTGATGCTCGGATTCGCCACGCTCACCGACGTGCATTGGGCGACCTCAGGCGAAGTCGTTCTGATGACCTTGGTCGGCGGCGTCGGCACGGTGCTCGGACCGATCGTCGGCGCGATCGGCATCGTCGTTCTGCAGAATGAGCTCGCGGACAAAGTCGGCCCCTGGGTCACGGTAATCATGGGCGCGATCTTCGTGGTAAACGTGCTCGCGTTTCGGCGCGGCATCGTCGGCGAAATCGCGGCGCGCCTGCGCAAACAACCCCCACGCTCAATACCAGAGCCACCGGTGCTCGCGCCTGCGTCGGATGCAACCGTTACGCCTGAGACCCCGGGCAGCGCGCTATAGCCCGTCCTCGCACAGCAAGCAGGCGGCACGGCGTGTTCATTTGCGCCAAAACAAAAAAGGCCCGCATATGCGGGCCTTTTGTTTTTGGTGCGAGCGAGGGTCGCGCGCCTTGACTCACCATCTGTGCAATTGCTCGGACTCATCGCAGACCGCGACCCAGCCCCCGCCGGTCGCCTCCGACGGCGCGCTGAGCAGTTTCGCGCCCTCCCGGATCAGCTCATCGACTTTCTCTTTGACCGCTTGCTGGGTCGGGCCTTTGATCATCGCCTGCAGCCCAACCTTGACGATGTGGCATTGCTTAGACCGCTCGTCCGGATCCTCGCACGTCACCGCCCATTTCCTGCCCATCAGCTCGACTTTGGACAGCAGCCGCACCCCCTTCTCGCTGGCTGCTCGCGAAGCGGCTTCCACCTCCGCTTTGTCGCTGCCGATGATGAGCAAGTTGCCGCCTACCTTTACGATCTTGACCGGGTCCATACGCCTCCAGAGAGGGTAATGCGGTTGCGATAAGTGCTGATCTACGATGGCGCGATCGCTGGGACGGTTGCGCCGGCAATCGATACGGCGGCTCGGGCGCGAGCGTGACGCCATTAGACTACGAAATGACACTGCGGTAAATTGGACCGAAGTGATAGGCGGATGCGATCCTGCTGTTGAGTTCCGCGTAGGACCGGCATCGCGCGAATTGAACTCTGCGCAGACGTCCGGTCTGATATTCAGGCTCATCGTCCAATACAGCCGCGGCACTTCTCATACTCGACTCGATCGCATACAAATGGAAATCGAAACCCAGAGACCCGGACTCAAATCCGACACGGAAATCACCCGTGAGCGCCTTAGCCGACTGGCATGGCTGCTGGACAGTTCGATCCCCATTCCCGGGCTCAAGTTCAGCGTCGGCCTGGACGCGATAGTCGGCCTTCTCCCCGGTATCGGGGACGCGATCGGCGTTCTGCTCTCGAGCTACATCCTGCGCGAAGCGGCGCGTCTCGGCGCACCGAAAACCGTTGTTGTCCGGATGGCGATCAATCTAATGATCGATGGGGTGATCGGCATCGTTCCGTTTGCCGGTGATCTATTCGATGCCGCGTGGAAAGCCAACGTACGCAACGTCAAGCTGCTCGGCGCCTATCTAGACAATCCGCGTAAGACGAGAAGCGCGAGCGCCGGCTTCGTGTTCATCGTGTTCGTGCTGGTCGTCGCGTTCCTGGTCGCAACCGGCGCTGCCGGCTTCTTCGTTCTGCGCTGGATTTGGCACGCGATCGGCAGCTGATAGAACCCGCGCTGCTGCGAAGAGGTTCTGCTTGGGTGCGATTCGCCGGCGAGTAGCTCCCGATTCGATCCGAGACAGATCCAAGGTCCAGCTATTCCCAGGGTCCAGATACTCGCGGCGATGCGGCGGCGCGCGCACTATTACAAATTGCCATTCTGTTGTACGAGGCCGGGGCTACACTGAGTCGATGCGATGAACCCGATGGACTACCGCGCCGACTTCCAGCATGAGCGTATCGCCTCACGTCCTGATCGTCGATGACGATGCTGAAGTTCGCCAACTCGTTGCCGACTATCTAAGCGATTTCGATTTGCGCGTCAGCGGCGCCGCCGACAGCCTGGGCATGCGCCGTATGCTCGCCCAGAACGTCGTCGATCTCATCCTGCTGGACGTCAAGCTGCCATCCGACGATGGTATGACCATCGCACGCGAACTGCGCTTGAAGTCCAGCATCCCAATCATCATGCTTACCAGCCGCAAAGACGAAGTCGACCGCATCATGGGGCTCGAGGCCGGCGCGGACGATTACATCACCAAGCCGTTCAATCCGAGAGAACTCGTTGCGCGCATTCGCTCTGTGTTGCGCCGGGCACATGCGCCCCCGCCGTCATCGCCCTCCGACATCATCCGGGTCATGCGCTTTGCCGATTGGGAATTGAATCTGCGCGCGCGGCGGCTGACGTCGCGCACAAATGAGTCCGTCGAGTTGACGCATACCGAGTTCGCCTTGCTGCTGGCATTTTTGCATGCGCCTCAGCGGATACTGAGCCGCGAGCAGCTTCTCAAGCTCGTCCGCGGGGGCGATGACGAACTGTTCGATCGCAGCATCGACGTTCAGATTCTGCGCCTCCGGCGCAAGCTCGAGGCCGACTCCAATCAACCGCAGTTGATCAAAACGGAGCGCGGTCTGGGCTATCTGTTCGACGCGAAAGTCGAATCGGTCGCCTGACGCCGTATCCACGTCCCGGACAATCCGGGATGGGGGATACGGCGTGCTCTCTGCGTGAAAAGTTACCCGGCCGCGCTACGCGCTGAGATCTAGATTTCGATTTGCAAGCTGTTCTTCTCGCTCGAGCGTCCGCTGATTTCAGCGTGAAATTCTGCATGGCTTCCCGACATTCTGCGGAAACCGAACGGTCGCACACTCCGGCAACCGGTGAACAGCCGAGTGCGTCATCAACGCATCGCGTACCGGCAGAGCGTGGAAGTCAGAGTCGAACGACAACCAGAGAGGAGAATTCTCGATGAAAATTCGGAAGGGATTGAGCCGGTGGTGGCCAGCTGTCGCCGCCGTTGTGTGCGCGACCGCGGCATGGTCTGCACAAGCCGCGGACAGCACCAAAATATACGTGTTCAGCTCGGGCGCGCTGACGATCGGCAAGGGCGTGTTGTACAACTTCGCGCCGATGGATCCACCGATCCAAATCCCGGTCGGCTTCTTTCTCATCAAGCATCCCAAGGGCAACATCCTGTTCGACACCGGGAACAACGACAAGATCATTACCGATCCCAGTTACTGGGGACCCAACTTCGCCGGGGTCAAGCCCGTCAACACGCCCGACGTCGCCATCGACCGCCAGCTTGCGAAGATCGGGATCACGCCCAACGATGTGAACTACGTCGTCGTCAGCCACATGCATCTGGATCACGGCGGCAACATCGGCAAATTTCCGAACGCCACTTTGATCGTGCAGAAAGATGAGCTTGCCGCCGCGTTCTTTCCGCCCAAAGGCTATGCCGGTCCGTACATTCCCGGCGACGCATACGTGCTGCGCGGGCAAACCGGCGATGCTAATCCCAGCCGCATGAACATCATCCAGCTCGAAGGCGATCTGGATCTGTTCGGTGACGGCAGCTTCGTGGTGAAGCGCTGGCGCGGTCACACGCCGGGTAGCCAGATGGCTGTCGTGAAGTTGAAAAAAGGGCCGATCATTCTCACTGGCGACAACGTCTACTTCCGCGAGCAGGTTACCAAAGAGATCCCACCGAACGTGGTATTGGCGTACGACCCACAGGGAATTTTGCTTGCGTACGAATGGATTCGCCGCATGATGGCAACGGAGAAGGCCGACTTCTTCAGCGCGCACGACCCGGACGCTTTCAAGGCGATGAAGAAAGCGCCTGAGTATTACGACTGAGCTGCGCTAAACGATTCGGGCGCGTCGGCTCGTAGAAAAGCGCCGGGTTAATCCCGGCGCTTTTTATTTTCGAGGAATATCGCCGGGTCGGATCCGGCCAAGCCAAAGGTGCCTGCGTCTCGCCTCGCCGGTGCGACCGACGCGCGTTCAGACACTAGCGAACTACGTCGATCATCCTGTGTTCGGTCACATACACGGAGAGCTGCCTCTGGACTACGAAGTCGAGCACCTCGCGAATGCGGGCAACCTGAGCTGAGGTTGGCAGAGCATTTCCGAGCCCTTGCAAGTAACCCTGCAGCCAGATGGTGAAGTGTTCAGGGCGCATCAGCACCTGTCGCGGGTGCGCATCGCTTTCATCTAGGTCGCCCATGCTATCGCCCTCCAAACAGAGAGTCCCCACAGGCTCAGGATTCCAGTGAAGTAAGCGAAAACGGCGGCCCGAATGTAGTTGATCATTTATTGATGCAAGCAAAGCAGTTATAGAAATAATGCGCGCAAATGGGCCGAGATCGGCCAGTCACCAGCCAACCGATGAAGCGCTATCCGCAAGCGTTTCGCTGAAGCCGAAAAAAAAGAAGCCCGCCCAAGGGAAACGACGGGCTTCTCAAAGCCACGATCTGGCCTAAGTCCCGCACGAGCACTTCACGCCAAAGACAGCGGTCATGCGGGATAGCTACGATAAGTCGACTGTCGGACGACTTCCAACAGTGTCAGCTCAATGTAGCGCGGACAGGCAGTCTTCGTACATCCACGACGAACGTACGCGACCGTCGCGATTCGCTGGTAGAGCAAGAAGACTGATTGGCGCCGGCGTCATACACGCGCGACGATTGGCGAAACGACGTGCCGCATCCTACGTAGATGGGCCCGCTCGAGTCGCTTCGATCTTCAAACCCGTGTATCGATCACTGCGGAGGGTCCCGCAGGAAGTTACTCAGTGCGCGTAGTCAATTCAATCTACTCGAACCGTGCAGGCGATGAGAGGTTGTCGCCCTCCGCGACGCCGAAGGAAGTCGCGCTTGCAGCCGCTAGGATAAGCGCTCTGCCTTCGCTCTCATCGAGCAGCCACATATTACCGACGGTAGGATCCGAGCGCCCGGTGATACGTGCTATCGCACCGCTTAGCGCGAGCTTGGCGGCGCCAGAGAGGATGACTCCATAAGTCGCTACGCCGTCGTACGGCGTACCGATAGTTTCGATGAGATGGGGCAGAGGCGCTACACGCTTCACATATAGTAAGCGAAGCAAAGCGGCGTGCAGCTCGTGTCGTGTGATAGGGCGGTCCATAGAGGCCGTACTTTATTCGCAGCGCCGATTTGCCTCCATGATCGTCGCGATTACGTGAATGGCAAACGCGACCGTGATCGGCTGCGTTTGCGCGCATGTACCTTCGTCCCAGCAGGGCGACACAGAACGGCTTCGTCACGTTGCGACGTTCGACGAAGCCGCGAGACAACGGCAGTCATTCTGTAATGTGGCTGATCAGCCTGGCGGACACTATCGATCGCGCCTCGCGTATTGATATCTGCTCGACTGTCGCCTCCCGCGCAAAATTAGTTCGAGCATCAGTCGTCCTTGCGATGTTCTCGTCTACTAGCTCAAGTCGTCCTTTCCAAGCACTCCTCACAGCTCGTCAAATTCTTCCGCAACGTGGTGAATTATTTGCGTTGATTGGGTTGTCCCGCGTGCGGCCCTAATCTCCCGTCTTTCAACAGAACGACAGTTTTCATTGGGAGATCGCAATGACTGGTTTGTTCAGTCGCAGGGCTGTTCTGCCGACCAGAAGCCGTAGCTTGTTCAGGTCGCAGTGGAACTTCGAGATCATCTATAACCGCTGGATGCACGTCGTAGGCTTATCGGCAATGGCTGCGCTTTTCGTGATGCTGGTCTCGCAACCGCTACACATGGCCCCGAAAACGCCGACGTGCCGCGTCTACGATCCGGCCCACGGACTAGGAATCGCGTTGGATGCGCGCGGAGCGAGACAGTTGTGCACCGAGCCCAACCGCTAGGCCTGCTGCTCCACAAATACAACGCGGATGCCGCAAACGACCCCAAGCATTTCCCGAAGCCCCGATGAGGAGCAGCGGTTATCTGCTTGCGCGTACGGCGACGCACCCACACCGCGCGTGATTTAGGGATCGGACAGCCACAGTTCAGAAATAGGGAACAGTAAAGATGTTCGAGGCGTTTCTTCAGAGCACGGTTCTTTCGCAGACTTTCTGGACTTATCTGAGTAGCCCATCAACGCGTGTCGCAGTTCTTGGGCCGGGCAGCGTGTCTCTGGTAATCGTTCTCTTCTACTCGTATCGCAAGCGCATCTCGCCAAGCCTGCAGCTGATCTGGATCTCTGCGGTTCTCATAAGCTTCTATTGCTCGCGATGGGACGAAAGCGGTGATATGCGACGGCTCTACATCTTCAGCGCCTTCTCCGTCGCCTCGGTCTTGCTGCTGTTCAAGCGGTTATACATTTCTCCTCTGCTTACATACGCGCTAACTTTCCTCTCGCTATGGTCGGTGGATATGATGCACGCGCTTTGTCGCAGCCTGGAGTTCGATAAATCGATTGAAGGCTTCTATAGCGGCATCGGCGGGGCTGGCGCGACGGACGCGTTGTCCTTGGTGCCGCTCATTACCGCAATGATGGTGAGCTATGCAGCCGCTCGAGTCCGCCAGCAAGAGGAAGTACTGCAGCCGATCTGACTTCGTTGTGATATCGGTCTAACGTCGCCCATTCGAGCTTTGGTGCGACGATGGCAGCGCGTTGCGCGTCTGAAGCCGCTTTGACGTCGATGGAACGACCGCGCTCACTAAAAAAAATGGCAGAGCATCGATGCTCTGCCATTCCGTTATGCTGCTCTCCCGGAGTTACGGGTGGTAGGGCAGCACCTTAAACGCCGAGAACGGAATATTGGACACCGTCTTGGCAACGATAACGCCGTTCCAATGCGCTGTGCCATCGTATTCCGCGTAGATTTTCGGATGACCGGCTTTATCGATGATGATCATCCCGTACTGTTGCAACGCGTGAGCGATTACCAGACACGCTGCCTTGCAACCCCAGCCTTCGATCTGCGCGTCGGTCAACGCCGGATCGAGTTGCAATTGCGCGCCCTCCGGCATATCCGGACCCGCACCGGTGCCGTCCGAGTTCGTCGCAGGATAGACGAACTGCGAGGTCGGAACGTCGTAGGCAAACGCAATCGCATGCTCGATGCGGCCCTGCTCAATTTCGCATCGGCGAATCAGCCCGGTCAGATACGGCACGCCCGCACCACGACTGCCGAAACTCTTCGGCGGCACACCGCTCCACTGCGTGTTGTAGTGGTAGCCATTGGTGACAGTCCAAGTGCCGTCGGCTACGCGCGCGGCTTTCCAGAAGCCCCACTCGTCGCCGGTCTCCCGATTCCAGATGATGATCTAACTATCGCCACCCGTTGCTGCCTGTGCAGTCGCGGGGATCGGTATCTGCATCAAGCCTTTCGTCTTGATCAACTTGGTGCCGTTGTCGGTTACGTCCGAGAAGCTTCCGCTCAGATTCACCTTCGCGAGCGGCGTGCTGTTGTCGACCTCATACACCGGCATCGTGTACTGGTTGGGATCGGATCCGAACGTGCCGCGCAGCGCGGTGATGTTGTAATCGCTCTGCGGCGAGTACGCCGTGTCTGCTGCAATCGGCGTATTCCAAATACTCGCGGCTGAATAAGG
>JBBRGM010000115.1:0-10987 GCA_038240725.1 Burkholderiales bacterium
GAGTTCGTCAACTTCGACCATCCGACGCTGCTCAACGGCCGGCGTCAGATTTACTACCCCTCGGTCAGCTACCCGTATCGCACGCCGAATTTCTACATCACGCCCAAGATCGGGCTGAGCTACACCAAATATTTGTTTCCCACAGAAACCCAGATCGACGGCGAGTCGCGCTCGTTGCCCATTTTTAGTCTCGACTCGGGCACCAGCTTCGAGCGCGACATCAAGCTGAGCGGGCGCGATATGGTGCAGACCCTGGAGCCGCGCCTCTACTACCTGCGCATCCCGTACCGCAACCAGATCGGCTTGCCGGTGTTCGATACGGCGCTCAAAGATTTCAACTTCGCGAGCATTTTCAGCGAGAACAAATTCAGCGGCGGCGATCGCATCAACGACGCCGATCAGGTCACAGTGGCGGCGACCACGCGTTTGATCAACCCCGCCACCGGCGCCGAGCAATGGCGCGCGTTGCTCGGCCAGCGCTATTACTTCAAGCCGCAGCTGGTGACGCTCGACAGCACCTTGCCGACCGGCCAGCCGCCGCCGCAACAGAACGTGCAGCCGAGCGATGCTTCGCGCTCAGACGTGCTGGCGGCATTTTCGGGCGCGGTCACACGCAGCTGGTCGGTCGACACCGGGGTCGAATACGGCGTTAACAACGGCGCGATCGAGCGCTACAACGTCGCTGTGCGCAATCAGCCCGAGCCTGGCAAGGTGCTGAATCTGGCTTATCGATACACGCGCGACTTCATCGAGCAGGTCGACCTGTCGGCGCAGTGGCCGCTGTCCCGGCGCTGGGGCGTGCTGGGACGGCTGAACTATTCCTTGCGCGATCAGACGCTGATAGAAGGCTTGGCGGGGCTCGAATATACTGCGGGTTGCTGGACCGCCCGTTTCGTGATTCACCGCTTCGTTACCAACACCCTCGAGCAGAGCAATTCGTTCTTCTTTCAGCTCGAGCTGACCGGTCTTTCGCGACTCGGGACCAGCCCTCTGGAGCTGTTGCGGCAAGGCATCGGCGGCTACACCCAGCCCAATCTGCGTCCGATCTCGTCCGGAGGGTATTATCCAGGCACGGACACCCCTTGATCTATCGCGTTCACTCTACGGAAGCGTGTTACCCATGAACTCGTTCGCTCGAATCTTTCTGCTTTGCATGGCTGTGTTTGCGGCAGCTTCGCAGGCGGCGCAGGACCCGAAGCCCGCGTCGATCTCCGACGTCGACCGCATCGTTGCAGCAGTCAACGATGAAGTCATCACGCGCGTCGAGCTCGACCGCGAGAGCCGGATGGCCACCGAGCAGCTGCGCCGCCAGGGCACCGCGCTGCCGGCGCGGGATATTCTCGAGAAGCAGCTGCTCGAGCGCATGATCACCAAACGCACCTTGCTGCAAGTCGCCAAGCAGACCGGGCTGCGCGTATCGGACGGCGACATCGACGGCGCCATCGGTCGTATTGCGCAGGAAAACAAGATGACCCCGACCGTGTTGCGCGAGACGGTCGAGCGCGACGGCATACCGTTCAATCGTTTCCGCGAAGATGTACGCGGCGAGATGTTGATCGCACGGTTGCGCGAGCGCGAGGTGGAAAGCCGTGTTGCGGTCAACGACGCGGAAATTCAATCCTTCTTGAAGACGCAGGACAACACCGGCGAGAAGGTCGACGAGTACAACTTGAGCCATGTCCTGGTGACCGTGCCCGAGCAGGCCACACCGGAAGAGTTGCGAATCCGCCGAGGCCGTGCCGACACGGCACTTGCGCAGCTGCGTCAGGGCGCCGACTTCAGACAAGTAGCAGCGAGCTATTCCGATGCGCCCGATGCATTCGAAGGCGGTTCGATGGGTTGGCGCGCAGCGGCGCGCCTGCCCACCATGTTCCTGGATTCGCTGAAAGGGATGACGATCGGGCAGACCAGCGAAGTCATGCGTAGTCCTGCGGGCTTCCATATTCTCAAGCTGATGGACAAGCGCGGCAACGACACGCCCGTCATCGTCACGCAGACACATGCGCGCCACATTTTGATTCGCTTGAACGAAGTGGTGTCCGAGGCCGACGCGAAGAATCGCCTGCTCGGGCTGAAAGATCGCATCGATCACGGAACCGAATTCGCCGAGCTGGCGCGTCTGCATTCGGACGACGCGAGCGCCGCAAAAGGCGGCGATCTCGGCTGGGTAACGCCTGGCGATACGGTACCGGATTTCGAGCACATGATGGACTCGCTGAAGGCGGGTCAAGTCAGCCAGCCGTTCAAAACGCCGTTCGGATGGCACATCGTGCAAGTCGTGGAGCGGCGCCAACAGGACATGTCCAAAGACCGGCAGCGCCTCGGCGCGCGCCAGGCATTGCGTCAGCGCAAATCCGAGGATCAATGGCAGGAATGGATTCGTCAGCAGCGCGATAAGACCTACGTCGAGTATCACCTCGAAGATCGTTGAGCCGCGGGCTGCAGTTGGCTGACTTCGACACGCCCGCATTTCGAGATTGACGCGATCGATTCGAATCGTAATCGTCGTCCGCTTGCATTGACCGTCGGCGAGCCGGCGGGCATCGGCCCCGACCTGTGCGTGCTGCTCGCGCAGCAAGGCTTTGCAGCGCCCCTGGTCGTGATCGGCGACGCGGAGCTGCTGCAAGCGAGGGCGCGTTTACGCGGCGTCTTGCTCGAGATCATTGCGTACACCGATGGCGACACGCTGCAACCGCGCGCCAATTCTCTTTATGTCATGCATCGCCCGCTGGCGGTGCCGTGTGTTCCGGGAAGGCTCGACGCGCGCAACGCCGCCGCGGTGTTGGATTGGCTGCGCGTAGCCGCGCACGGCTGCATGGACCGCAGCTTCGCCGCGATGGTTACCGCCCCGGTGCACAAAGGCATCATCAACGATGCGGGCGTGCCGTTCAGCGGTCACACGGAATTTCTCGCGGAGCTCACCCACACCGACACCGTTGTGATGATGTTGGTGGGCGCCGGCATGCGCGTGGCCCTGGCGACGACGCATCTGCCGCTGCGCGCGGTGGCAGATGCCATTACGTCGGCCGGCCTCGAAGCGACATTGCGTGTTCTGCATCGGGATCTCGTGCAGCGCTTCGATCGCGCACAACCGAGAATTCTTGTCGCGGGATTGAACCCGCATGCAGGCGAGAGCGGCCATCTGGGCGACGAAGAGATTCGCGTCATCGAGCCGGTGTTGCAGCGACTGCGACACGCAGGTATGGATTTGCGCGGGCCGCTGCCGGCCGACACGTTGTTCAATCCGGCCATGCTGGAGCAGGCCGACTGCGTGCTCGCGATGTATCACGATCAGGGTCTGCCGGTGCTCAAACATGCGAGCTTCGGTGCGGCGGTAAACATTACGCTCGGCTTGCCGATCATCCGCACATCGGTCGATCACGGCACGGCGCTCGACCGCGCAGGCACCGGCGAGATCGAATTCGGCAGTCTGCTCGCGGCGATTGAGCTGGCTGCTCAGTTGGCTTATCCGGAGCCGTCGCAGCGCAGTGCCGATACTGTGGCAGAAGATAGAACATGACTTGTCGGGCCTGCCGAATCGTTGCCTACCGCTGCGCCTTACGCACGCCGATCCGGTGCAATCGAGCTCGCGCGCCGACACCGCCGTGATCGGCGGTCAGCACAGGGCGCGCAAGCGTTTCGGTCAGCACTTCCTGGCCGATCGCTCCTACATCGCGCAATCGGTCGACGCAATCGATCCGCAGCGAGAAGACCGAATGGTGGAGGTGGGCCCCGGTCTCGGCGCGATCACGAAGCCGCTGCTCGATCGCGTGAATCTGCTGCACGTCATCGAGATCGACCGCGACATCGTGGCGCGGCTGACGACGCAGTTTCCGCAGGATCGTTTAGTTGTACATGAGGGCGATGCGTTGGAGTTCGACTTCGCGGCGCTGGGCACGTCGCTTCGCATCGTCGGCAATCTGCCCTACAACATCTCGTCGCCGCTGCTGTTTCGCATCGCCGACTACACCACCAGCGTGCTGGACTGTCATTTCATGCTGCAGAAAGAAGTCGTCGATCGGATGGCTGCGCCGCCGGGCAGCAAGACGTACGGGCGTTTGTCGGTGATGATTCAGTACCGCTTCGCGGTGAAAAAGCTATTCAACGTGCCGGCCGGCGCGTTCAATCCGGCGCCGAAAGTGGAATCGGCGTTCGTGCGTCTGCAGCCGCATCGCGTGCTGCCCGTGACAGCGAGCGATGAGCAACTGCTCGGCGCAGTCGTTGCCGGTGCCTTCTCGCAACGGCGCAAAACCGTTCGCAATGCGATGTCCGCGTTTGCCAACTCGGAGCAGCTCGCCGCGCTCGGCATCGATCCAGGTGCGCGACCGGAAAATCTTTCGGTCGCTGACTTCGTAGACGTGGCGAATGCGCTCGCCGAGCGAACTAGCCGGTCGGCAAACGACGAGCCGCGTTAGGCCGACGACTGCTTCGGTTGCTACTGCGTCTTCTTCTGGATCAGCTCGATTTTGTAGCCGTCGGGATCTTCGACGAAAGCGATGACGGTGGTGCCATGCTTCATCGGTCCGGCTTCGCGCGTGACCTTGCCGCCGCGCTCCTTCACCGTCGTACAGGCTTTGTATGCGTCGTCCACTTCGACCGCGATGTGGCCGTACGCATTACCGAGCTCGTACGCTTTCGTATCCCAATTATGCGTGAGCTCGAGCACCGCATTTTGTGACTCGTCGCCGTAGCCGACGAAAGCCAGCGTGAAGCGGCCATCGGGATATTCCTTCTGCCGGAGCAACTGCATGTTCAGCACTTGCGTGTAAAAGTCGAGCGACTTCTGAAGATCACCGACTCGCAGCATCGTGTGCAGCATTCTCATCGCTGGGCCTCTCTCTACAAGTATACGGTCGACGTGAACGGCGGCTCAACCTCGCGAGGTGCAGCCGCGCGTGCGAATTTTTCTACTCTAGACCTCGATCAGCTCGAAGTCTTCCTTGCGCGCGCCGCACTCCGGGCAAACCCAATTGACCGGAACATCGTCCCAGCGCGTACCGGCTGGTATGCCTTCTTCGGGCAAGCCCGCAGCTTCGTCGTAGATGAAGCCGCAGATGAGGCACATATAGGTTTTGAACGCGGGTGTTTCGGTCATTGGGGGAAAGAGTAAACGTCAAGAGTGGAGTAAGATCGCGATTTTAATCGATCCTTTCCCTCGGAACATTTTTCCGTTCCTCCTGCTCCCGCGATTTTGCTGCTTTTAGATGTCCCAATCTCCGCCTATCGTGTTGTCCTTTGCTGCCAGCGATCCTAGCGGAGGCGCCGGACTCCAGGCCGACATTCTCACGTTGTCGAGCATGGGATGTCACGCGCTCTCGGTAGTCACTGCAGTCACCGTCCAAGACACCATCGGTGTGGAGGCGGTGTTCGCGCTGGATGCAGAATGGGTCGCCGACCAGGCGCGCTGCGTTCTCGAAGACATGCCGGTCACTGTGTTCAAGATCGGGTTGCTGGGCAGCGTCGAGATCATCGCGGCAATCGCGGAGGTGGTGTCGGATTACCCGGAAGTGCCGCTCGTGCTCGATCCGATATTGAGCTCGGGCCGCGGCGATGAGCTGGCGACGGAAGATATGGTGACCGCGATGCGTGAGCTGTTGATTCCGCAAACCACCATCATCACGCCGAACAGTCTGGAAGCGCGCCGACTTGCAATCGATGAGTCGGATGAGAACGACGATCCGAGTTTGGAAGAATGCGCGCGCCGCATCCTCACACTCGGCTGCGAATACGTGCTGATCACCGGCACGCACGAAAACACGCCGCAGGTAATCAACACGCTCTATTCGCAGGATGGCGTGATGCGCTCCGACAACTGGCAGCGTCTGCCCGGAACGTTTCATGGCTCGGGTTGCACACTGGCGTCTGCAATCGCGGCAACGATCGCCAACGGCTTGCCGGTCGTCGAGGCAGTGCGCGATGCGCAGGAATATACCTGGCAGACGTTGAGCTCGGCGTATCGGCCGGGAATGGGTCAGCACATTCCCGATCGGTTGTTCTGGGCGCGCGAAGACGACGCCGATGAACCCGAAGGCGATTAGCGGCCTCTACGCGGTTACGCCCGAGAGCACAGATACGCAATGGCTGTGCGACAAAGCGGCAGCCGCACTGGCAGGCGGCGCACGCATCGTGCAGTATCGCAACAAGACAGACGATCGAATTCTGCGACGTACGCAAGCGCATCGGTTGCTCGAGTTGTGTCGCGATCACGATGCGTTGTTTCTGATCAATGACGATGTGCAGCTTGCGCTGGAGGTGAACGCAGACGGCGTGCACGTCGGCAGAGACGACGCCGGTGTAGCGCTTGCGCGAACGACACTTGGGGCGGGCAAAATCATCGGCGCCTCGTGCTACGACAATTTGCCGCTTGCGCTGAACGCGCAAGGCGCCGGCGCAGATTACGTTGCGTTCGGAAGTTTTTATTCTTCTACCGTGAAGCCGAACGCCGTGCGGCCGACGATAGAATTTTTGCGCGATGCTCGCGATCGGATCGCAGTTCCAATCGTAGCGATCGGCGGCATCGACGCCGATAATGCGCTGCCTTTGCTAGACGCCGGCGTCGATGCAATCGCAGTCGTTTCCGCTTTGTTCCAAGTATCGGACACACTGCTTGCCGCTCGCGCCTTGAGCAACGTATTCATGCGCAGATCAACGCTATACCCGGAACTTTACCGATGAAATCAAAAAACGAAACGCTATTCGAGCTCAGTCAGCAGGTCATTCCCGCCGGCGTCAATTCCCCCGTACGCGCGTTTCGCTCGGTCGGCGGAACGCCGATATTCTTCGCGCGGGGAAAAGGCGCGCGCTTCTGGGACGTCGATGGCAAGGAATACATCGACTACGTCGGATCATGGGGCCCGCTGATACTCGGGCACGCGTATCCGGATGTGGTGAAGGCAGTGCAAGCCGCTGCTGAAGGCGGCTTGAGTTTCGGCGCCCCGACCGAAGGCGAATACGAGCTCGCGCGGTTGCTGTGTCGATTGATGCCGTCGATCGACTTGGTACGGCTGGTGAGCTCGGGCACCGAGGCGACAATGACCGCGATCCGACTCGCGCGAGGCTTTACCAAGCGCAACAAGATCATCAAGTTCGAAGGCTGCTATCACGGCCACGCCGATGCATTGCTGGTCAAGGCCGGCTCGGGTGCGCTGACGTTCGGACAGCCGAGCTCGGCTGGGGTCCCGCCGGAAACCGTTGCACACACCTTGGTGCTCGATTTCAACGACATCGATGACGTCGCACGAACGTTCGAGCGCGAAGGCAAAGAGATCGCAGCAGTGATCGTCGAGCCGGTGGCCGGCAACATGAACTTGATCGCGCCGCGCCAGGCCTTCCTCGATGGTCTGCGCGAGCTGTGTACCCGCTACGGCGCGGTGTTGATTTTCGACGAGGTGATGACGGGCTTTCGCGTCGGCCCGCAGGGGGCGCAAGGCCTCTACGGCATCCAGCCTGACTTGACCACGCTCGGGAAGATCGTCGGCGGCGGCATGCCGCTGGGCGCATTCGGCGGTCGTCGCGAGATCATGGAATGCATCGCGCCGCTGGGGCCCGTGTATCAAGCTGGAACGCTGTCCGGCAATCCGGTTGCTGTAGCAGCGGGATTGGCTACATTGAAGGCAGTTCAGGAAGCCGGCTTCTATGAACATCTTGCTGCATCGACCAGCAATCTCGTCAACGGACTGGTCGAAGCTGCGAAGTCCGCGAATATTGGCTTCACCGCGCAATCGATCGGCGGCATGTTCGGAATCTATTTCGCGCAATCGCTACCCGAGACGTTCGCGCAGGTCATGACGTGCGATCGCGAGGCATTCAATCGATTTTTTCATGCGATGTTGCAGGAAGGCGTGTATCTGGCGCCCTCTGCATTCGAGGCAGGCTTCGTTTCGGCTGCACACTCGGCCGCAGACATCGAGCAGACGGTGACAACGGCGCTGCGTGTGTTCACGCAGATGAGCGCGCCCGCCCGCTGAGCTGCAGGATTATTTTAGGCCGGATACGTACTCCGCAACCGCCGCCATGTCCTTGTCGCTCATACGCGATGCAATCGTGCGCATCACCGAGTTGGGATCGTTGGCGCGGTCGCCTGTGCGAAAGGATTGCAACTGAGCCAGGGTGTAGTCCACGTGTTGTCCAGCGAGCCGCGGAAACTGCGCGGGGATGCCGGCACCGTCCGGCGAGTGACACGCCGAACAGGCGGGTACCCCGGTGGACGCGTTGCCCGCGCGATAAAAACTTTGTCCCGCTGGGATCACGTCAGGATTCTTGGCAGCGCCCGGCTGCGGCTTCTGCTGGCTGAAATACGCAGCCAGATTTCGCATGTCGGCATCCGACAGGTTGGCCACGATCGCATTCATGATCGGATTTTTGCGCTGGCCGCTCTTATAGTTGGTCAGCTGCTTATAAAGATACTGGGGATGCTGGCCGGCGATATTGGGATTGGCCGGCAGCGGGCTGTTGCCGTCCGCGCCATGACAGGCGGCGCATACGGACGCGGCAATCGGCTGCGCTTTGGCGGGATCCGCGGCTGGCTTCTGAGAAGATGAGGTGTCTTGATTCGCGGCAGACACCACGCGGACCGCGGTGAGCAATAATGCGCAGACAATCGCTCGTGAATGCTTCATCGTGACTCCTGTAGCCGATACCGACAGACTGCGGTGCATCCGCAAAACCGAGCGCGCATTCTAGCGAACCGTCCATGAAAAGACCATCGTGCGCCGCTTCGCAGCATGAATAGCGCAGGCGGTTGGACGCGCCCGAGCAAATTTCGTTGCAGTTGGTTTGGCTGAACAGCGCCAACGTTATGCGCACTTCGCGCTCTTAGTTCTCACTCGTCTAAGGTCGACCCATTTCCTCTATCTTCCAGCAAGCTGTGTTCGATACCAGTGCAGCAGAGCTGCATCAGTTGCCTCCGGATCACGGCGCCGAGATCGCCTTTGCCGGCCGTTCTAACGCCGGCAAATCGAGCGCGCTGAATGCGATTTGCGGTCGGCGCAAGTTAGCCTTCGTCAGCAAAACGCCGGGGCGCACGCAGCTGATCAACTTCTTTACGCTCGACCCGTATACGCGGCTGGTCGATCTACCCGGGTATGGCTATGCGAAGGTTCCGGCGGCGATCAGAGGCGGTTGGGAGCGACTGATCGGCGGCTACCTCGAAACTCGCCAATGCCTGCGCGCACTCGTCATCATCATGGATATACGGCATCCGATGACCGTACTGGATGGTCAGATGCTGCAATGGTTTTCGGTTACCGAAAAACCGGTCTTGGTGTTGCTGACCAAAGCGGACAAGTTGACGCGGCATCTGGCCCACAAACAATTGGCGCAAACGCGTGGCGCACTGGCGAGCGCCTATCCGCTCGCACAGGTGCAGTTGCTCTCGAGCGTAACCAAAGACGGGGTGCCGGAAGCGCGGCAAACGTTGCAAGAGCTGCTGCACTCCGCGATTGAATGAGACAGAAACCGCGCGACGCGAGACCCAACGGAAAACGACGATTTGAAGGTGGGCTAAACTCGACCGACACAGAGTTCGCGAGACAAAGAAAAACCCCCGGTAAAAGGGGATAAACCGGGGGTCAAGCCTTAACTTGAATTAAGGCAACCCGCTCAGGGAGGACAAGCGGGAGACGAAACCGTCTGCTTGTCAGATGCGGTCCGCGCGAGAAAGTTCCAACAAGTCCGTGTGATACCAGCAGGCGACGAGATTTTGGCTGAACATCAACGCAAGGAAAACGCATGGATGTACTAGGACAATACCCAGGCCGCCGGATGCGCCGCTTGCGGCGAGATGACTTCTCACGCCGGCTCGCGCGCGAGCATAGACTCACTGTCGACGATCTGATCTATCCGGTATTTGTGATGGATGGCAACAACGCGACGCACTCGGTCCCGTCGATGCCGGGTATCGAGCGAGTAACGCTCGATCGGTTGTTGCCGGTGGCGGAACAGTGCCTGAAATTGCGAATCCCTGCGCTTGCCCTGTTCCCCGTCATCGATTCGTCCCTGAAAACCCTCGATGGCAAAGAGGCAGCAAATCCAGACGGCCTCATTCCGCGCGTGATTGCTGCCCTCAAAAAGCATTTCCCAGAGCTAGGCGTCATCACGGACGTTGCGCTGGATCCGTATACCAGTCACGGCCAAGACGGCGTCATCGACGAATCAGGCTACATCTTGAACGACCAGACCATTGGGATTCTGCAGAAGCAGGCGCTTACACAGGCTGGTGCCGGAGTGGATATCGTGGCGCCATCGGACATGATGGACGGACGCGTGGGTGCCCTGCGCAAAGCTTTAGACGACAACGCCTTCATCTACACACGGATCATGGCGTACTCCGCGAAGTACGCGTCTAGCTTCTACGGCCCGTTCCGGGATGCGGTCGGCTCAGCCGCAAATCTCGGCAAGGGCAACAAATACACCTATCAGATGGATCCGGGGAACGGCAACGAAGCGTTGTGGGAGGTCGGTCTGGACTTGGCCGAAGGCGCGGACATGGTGATGGTCAAGCCCGGAATGCCTTACCTGGACATCGTGCGGCGGGTAAAGGATGAGTTCAAAGTCCCGACCTATGTCTATCAAGTGAGCGGCGAGTACGCCATGTTGCAGGCAGCATTCGCTAATGGATGGCTGGACGAGCGGGCGTGTACTTTGGAAGCGCTGTTGGCATTCAAGCGCGCCGGCGCGGATGGCATCTTGACTTACTTTGCCTTGAGCGCCGCTCGCTGGCTCAAGGAAGCGTGACCTAGGGAAGCTCTGAACAAGTCTTGCGTCGCGCGTTGCGTCAGGTGCGGATGGATGCGAGGAATCGCGACGAAGCCAAGGTTGGTACCTTGGCGAGGAGCGCAACGATGCAGACGCTGCACCTGACGCAACCCAATAATCTGTCGTCTCTATAGAGGGACCGGGGTGGTTTTGGGCGGTTGGCGGCGGGGGGCCCCCAGGGGGTGGCGGGGGTCAACGGGGCCGCGCCCCCATTCCCACCGGCCCAAAAAAC